>CALUQF010000022.1 GCA_944322835.1 Candidatus Gastranaerophilales bacterium
CCACCGCTTGTAACAGATATGGTACCGTTTGATGTCAGACCAATATCTCCGAATGTGCTAGAAGTATTGAGTGTTGTAATTTCATTGCGATGCTGCTCGTTAGATGTCGTGTTCTGATAGAATGTATCCGTAGAAGTTGTATAGGTCTTGTTTGCACCTGCTGTAATTTTGAGAGCATTCTGGACATTACTTGACATAGCTCTGATATATCCTTTATCCGTGCCTGTTAAAGTTAAGCGTCCGTTTGCAACAGCGCCTGATATTCCGTAACCGGCAAGAGTGGTTAAGATATCATCAATTGTTTTATCGGATGTGACTGTTATTGTATAGTTTTTCCCACCGCTTGTAACAGATATGGTACCGTTTGATGTCAGACCAATATCTCCGAATGTGCTAGAAGTATTGAGTGTTGTTACTTCGTTGCGATGCTGTTCATTGGATGTCGTGTTGGCAATTGTTGTAGAAGTAGTTGTTGTATATGATTGTCCGGCTCCTACTGATATATTAACATCAAAGTTGCTGCCGTAATTTGTTATATCGTCAATATACCAATCACCTGTTGGTGTAAGCTGCAAGACTCCATTATTAATATAACCTGCTATATCATATCCTGCAAGAATAGTCAATAAGTCATTCATTGTCCAATCTTTTTGTAATGTAATATTTGCCCAATCTTCACCATTACTATTGACAAGGTTTATATGAGAATATTGTGTGCTGCTAGAACCTTCTACGCCTAAATCCTCTAATTTTGTATCATACGTAAGTGTTTTGGTTATATCATAGGTCAAATAATCAGAGGACGTATTAGAAAATGTAGTTTTTGTTTGTATTGTCCAAGTATAGCCGTTTCCTGTTCTCACATCTAATAAATTGTATAAAACATTATTTATATTTGTGATATAACTATTTTCTGTTCCGGTAAATGTTAATCTTCCATACTCAACATGCCCTGATATTCCAAACCCTGCTAATGTAGATATTACATCATCAATAGTATCAACATTCCTGAAACTTGCGGTATATGTTTTATTGTTATTAACAACAGTAATAGAACCCGATTGATTATAACGCATACCTAAGTCACCTAAGGTCGTTGCAGAAGTCATTGTCGCAAGAGTTGATGTATAGATAACTCCCGTTGAAGTACCGCTAAGTCCCAGTGCATCAGGCAATTTTCCTGTTATATATCTACCACTTGACGGAATAACAGATAAAACACCATCTTCTATACTTGCTGTAATTCCATAATCATTAAGTGATGTAATAATATTTCCAAATGTAGTTGTATTAGTTATATTAATTGTAGCTATGACATCCCCGCCGGAAGAATGCACAACCAAAGCTTCTCCTTTTCCGAGAATAGATGAACTTGATATTTGATGACTCCAGGAGTTTGCTCCACTCGACATACCAGAATTCACGCTGTAATCATACTGGTTATTTATACAGGTTGTATTATAACTCATATAACCAAAAGCAGTTGAATGCACACCACTGTTCGATCCAACTGTACTATATGTAAACGAATTCATTACAGTTCCGCCAGCACTATATCCTATTAAACCGCCGTTATATCCGTTATAACTCGGAGCTGTTACATCTGCATTAGCCCAACAACTATCGATTGTAGCATAGTTTAAATATCCGACAAGCCCCCCGACCATCGGAGATTCGCCGCTGGTACTTCCTAGGTTATCTCCGTTGACAGTACCCTTTGCGCTGGAGTATTGTATTCTTGATTCTCCGGATGAACCGCTTTGAACAATTCCGACAAGTAAACCGGCTGCTGTGTCATAGCTATTACCACCAGAGGGATCAACTGTGCCGCTTACGGAAACATTACTAATAGTAGCTCCTTCCATGCTGCCTGCTATTATACCTATACCTTGATCTGCGTAACCTCTAGTTGAACTTACATATGCATTTTCAAATTTTATATTCTTAACAACAGCCCCAGAGCCCAATTGTGCAAAAAAACCCACATAACCGCCATGAGCTCCGTTTTGACGATAATTAGAAATTGTATAACCGTTACCGTTAAGCGTACCTTGAAAATATGAATTCATATATGAGGTATAACCGGTCATATCAATATCATTCATCAATATGACTCGCGCTGAACTATCCTGCAGCTCGGCAACTAATTCCGCCGCTGTATAAACAGGTGCGTAACCTTGAGCAATAGCTTCTTCTTGTGTAAGTCTA
Source organism: Candidatus Gastranaerophilales bacterium (assembly GCA_944322835.1). Lineage (GTDB taxonomy): Bacteria > Cyanobacteriota > Vampirovibrionia > Gastranaerophilales > Gastranaerophilaceae > CAG-196. The sequence goes on from CALUQF010000022.1 coordinate 2,209, forward strand.
GTTACTGGCTGGTTTAAAACAACATCAGCGACATCGCGAATTAAAGTATCTGAAGTTGCATAAGAAACTTCTGTATAAGTAACTGCAACTGTCGATGTAGAAGATGCGCCGATAGTTTTACGAGTAGTGGTACTAACTGCTTGTATACCAAGCAAAACAGGGATATTACCGGTAATATAATTTCCGTTTGAGGAATTTAATACTATTTGCCCGTTTATGATACTACCTGATATACCGTAATTAGACAATTCTTGCAATAAATCACCAAATGTTGCATCTGCTGCAGGGTCAAAATAACTTATTAAATTACTATTACTATCCCGAATAATTAATCCGGAACCTTGGCCTTGATAGTCAGAATGGCTTACAGAAAGGTAACTACCACTAACCTGCGTTCCAAAGAATCGTGATACATTACCAGTGCTATCATAAAATGCAGAGCCAGTAGTATATTGACCGACATAACCTGCTATTATACCTGAATAGCTCTCATAACTGCTAGTTCCAGAGCCAACTGTTACATTACCCCAGAAATAAGTATTACTCATATTTCCTCTGGCCATGTACCCTACAATCCCACCGGTATATACAGAATATCCCGGACTTGAAATTGTTGCAGTTGACCAGCAATTATCGAAGTTAATTTCATAGTTAGCAGTGTTTCCGCCAACAATGCTGCCTATGCCTTTAGTGCCAGAATATATTACTGAAACACTACCTGTTGTATAACTATTTTTGATATTTGTAGTATATGATGCTGCACCAACTAATAGTCCTACATATGATGGATTCATACTGTCAGTTTCAAATGTGCTGTTTTTTACATAACAGTTATCAATTGTAACACCACCAATACTTGTACCATATGTATGTGCAACTAAAATCGCAGCTCCGTTCATCATACTTGTAGAGCTTTGAACAACTGCATCTTCTATACCCAAATTGCGAATTGTACCACTCCCAGACAACTGGCCAATTAGGCCAACATACGAATTTGTGTCATTTGCAATTCTTAGATTTTTTATAACATATCCGTTACCATCAAGCGTTCCTGAATAAGAATCTATCGGAGTCCAATTCCCGGACATTTCAATATCATTCATCAGCATAATCTTACTTCTGTGATTAGAGAGTGCTGCTTGTAGCTCAGATTGATTATGTACGCATACATACCCTTGTGCGGCTGCTTCTGTTTCTGTCAATCGATTTACAGCTACCATAAAGTTATTAATACCTACATCTGAAAGAAGAGTATCCTCTGTTATTTCTAATATTGCGGTATAAGTAACCGCAGCAGTTGAAGTTGTTACAGCACCCGTAGTCTTTGTTATTATAGTTTGGTTTGTATTTATACCAAGGGAGGTCAATACCGAACCTGTAGCATACTGACCATTATCAGGACTCAACTTGATAACGCCGTCATGGATATCACCATCTATTCCGTATGATGCCAATTCTCTAAATAAGTCACCAAAAGTTGACGCACTTGTAACTTCAATTCTTCCTATTACGTCATTTTCTTTATCGTAAACTATGACATTACTTGCTCCGCTTATTGAAACAAATCTGGATATCAAAGAATCTTCTGTTGCTAATATATTTTCTGTATAACTTATCACACTGCTTGATGTCGATGTAGTTCCTGTTGTAGTTGTTACTATTGTTTGGGTTCGGCTAATACCTAATGAAGTCATTAATGCACCGGTTACACTCTGACCATTATCAGGGCTTAATTTAATTACTCCGTCATGGATATCGCCGTCTATTCCGTACTGTGCCAAGCCTCTGAACAAGTCGCCAAAAGTTGATGTACTTGTGACACCAACCGTTCCTATTGCTTTGTTATCTTTGTCATATACAATAACATTGCTTGTTCCGCTTATTGAAACAAATTTGGATATCAAATCATCTTCAGTTGCTAATACATTATCTGTATAACTTATCACACTGCTTGAAGTCGATGTAGTTCCTGTTGTAGTTGTTACTATTGTTTGGGTACGGTTAATACCTAAAGAGGTTATTAATGCGCCGGTTACACTCTGACCATTATCAGGGCTTAGTTTAATTACGCCGTCATGGATATCGCCGTCTATTCCGTACTGTGCCAAGCCTCTGAATAAATCGCCAAAGGTTGATGTACTTGTAACACCTACAGTTCCTATTGCTTTATTCTCTTTATCATAAACTATAACATTACTTGTTCCGCTTATTGAAACAAATTTGGATATCAAATCATCTTCAGTTGCTAATACATTATCTGTATAACTTATCACACTGCTTGAAGTCGATGTAGTTCCTGTTGTAGTTGTTACTATTGTTTGGGTACGGTTAATACCTAAAGAGGTTATTAATGCGCCGGTTACACTCTGACCATTATCAGGGCTTAGTTTAATTACGCCGTCATGGATATCGCCGTCTATTCCGTACTGTGCCAAGCCTCTGAATAAATCGCCAAAGGTTGATGTACTTGTAACACCTACAGTTCCTATTGCTTTATTCTCTTTATCATAAACTATAACATTACTTGTTCCGCTTATTGAAACAAAATCAGAAATTAAGCTGTCTTCTGTTGCAGTTACGGTCTCATTATAAGTCAAATTACCGCTTGAAGTTATTGTCTGAGCGATAGTAAACGTTACATTATGACCGCTCTGGACCATTACGCCCAAGTTGGTCATAATCGTTCCTGCTGCATACCTTCCGGATTCGGAATAAAAACTCATTACACCGTTTGCAATAGAGCCCTGAATTCCCCAGGCTTTAAGAGCATTAAACATATCTTCGACGGTTGAAGAGGTAGTTAAATTCGAAATCGTTCCGATACAAGTCCGGTTTTCATCATATATCAAAATATTCTGACCGCTGCCGGTTATAGCTCCGATATCTCCAAGCGTAGAAGTTAAGTCCGCCAAAACCGTATCAGTATGGGTTACGCTCAAGGTCGAACTCTGGCTTGTATTTACTACTTCCGTTACAGTTTGTATATCCAGACCTAATGAATTTGCTAACGCTCCGGTTATATACCTGCCGTCTGCTGATTCTAACGAAATTACACCGTTAGAAATTGTACCGTCGATACCATTTGCTTTCAAATCATCAAAGAAAGAACCTATTGTATCAGTGCCTGATACATTTATAGTTCTTATCGCATTGCCAAGATTGTTATGTATAATATAGCTGCTGCTATTTATACCTAAATCCGCAAATGTAGTATCCAAATCCGCATACTCTTCTTTTGTGGTATAAAGCGTTTCCCCGCTCGCTGAAACAGAAGAAGTATGGGTTACAGAAGTTATACCCAAAGCCTCAGCAACACTGCCAGTTAAGGTTCCGCCATTAATAGATAATCGGCCCGTATTATCAAGGACTGCTGTGCCGCCATTATCGTAAATCATATTGATTAATTCATTTAATGTCGTATTTGCCGATACTGCTAAATCATGACTATTAAAGTTTAAATTATATCCGCCCGCAACTTCACCCTGGGTTCCAAGAGTCGCTATAATTTCACCCAACGTAGTCTCACCTGTTACTGCAGCCGTGGTCGTTATTGTCATTACAGAACCTAAAACGTAACTGCTCTTGTTTGATGTCTCCAGACCCATTGTCGATTCTAAAGTAGCATTCTCCAGATAACCATTGTTAACTGTTAAATAACCATCCTCTAAGGTCGCAGATATATCACCCTGACCGTTAATCCAGTCCAAAAGATTGCCTATAGTAGTATTAGCATTTACGACCATTGAAGCCGCTAAACTGCCGTCACTATTATATAGATTTACAGTTCTGTCAGCAGTTGACATTGAATCTGTTATGCCATAATCAGCAAGTACTGTGTCTCTTGTCGCATCTATAGTAATCGTCTCTCTTGAATACAGCTCATTTGAGGTTACGTATTTGCCTGAAACCTCGGTCGTTAGATTTAATACATCAGAAAGATTTGATGTCCCGCCTGTTAATGTAGAATTCTCTATCATTATTTTTGAATGTTCGGCATCCCAGCTTGAAGCAATTCCTGCATTCTCTAAGGCCTGCATTAATCCTTCTATTGTCATTGTTTGACTGACATTGATTGTTCTTGCTTCGCCGCGCACATCAAAAACCGCAGTCCCGTTCGTTAATCCTAAATTACCCAATGAAGTCGTCGTAGAAGCATTTATAGTATTTATTACCGAATGACTCAAAGCCTGTGTTTTTGAATACGTAGAAGCAACGGTTATATGGTCGGTAGAAATTGTTCCAGAACCATATAAACATTCCAAAAGATTTGTTCCATGAATATAACGACTGTCCGGCTCTCTTATCGTCCCGTCATTAACCAAGGCCTGTACATCTGTATCTGTCAAGGTCTTGAAAGCTCCGCCGGTTATTGTTAAAATTCCGGTCTCTTCGTCAAGACTGGTTGCAATACCCAGATTACCCATATCTGCCATAAAGTCCGCAATTGTCTGGCCGGAATATATTTTTTCATAGAATTTATTGCCGTCAGCATCTGTAACTTCCAAATACCCTTCTGTTACCTTTAAATCATCTACAAGTCTTGTTTGAAGGTCTACTAACTTGTGAACTTCAACAGTTTCTGTTAATGGATCACCTGTTACCATTGCAGTATACGGCTCACGCTCAAGTCCTAAGGCATCTACAGCATCAAATGTTCCGCCGGTAATCGTACCGCCGGCAATTTCTACCGTGCCGTCACTATTTAAAGCAGCATACAAGCCTGCATTAGACATCTCTTGAAGCAGTTCGCCCAATGTGGTTGTTGTTCCAACTGTAATTGTTGTATACTCATTGTTTGAATCCCGGACAATTACTGTCTGTCCGTCAGAAATTGCTGTTCCGTCACCCAAATCCCGTAATAAAGTAGCTGATGTCGCGGTCGTAGTCTGTGTAACAACCGTCTCATGCGTTAAATCTCCCGTAATCTGAGATTTACCATAAATATCTACTGCCAAACCCAAAGCATCTAAAATGTCAGTTGTGCCTTCATTGGTGATTTCAGCATCTGATATTGTGAAAACCCCTGTCGAATCTAATTCCGCATCAATATCATTGTTTTCTAAATCCGCAATAAAACTTCCTAATGTGCTTGAGTTAGTTATAGTTATATTATAGTCCCTGTCATTCGCGTGAATAGTGATAACTCCGGCATTTACACCTAACTCGCTTAACAAAGTAGCTTCTGTAGCAGCAGAATATACTGTATCAGTCTGAGAAGTCTGCAAATGGTCACTTGTGTAACCTTCATTCACTCCTTCCAAATGAAGAGCATCAACAATTCCGGTGCCGTCAATATCGTTTATCGCACCATCATCAATATTCATACTGAATACACCGGTCTGTTCATTATAACTTGCCTCTACCCCAATGTTCTGCAATTTTTCTATAAAAGTAGCTATTGTATCATTCTCGGTAATTGTTATGCCGCGCTCTATACCGTTTACATTAACGCCAATATTACCCGCTTTTACTCCAAGGCTCGTCAATTTAGAATCATTCGTCGCCGTTGTAGTCTGAACAATCGTCGTTAAGTAACTGTAATTACTTACTGCCTGCGTCTCAGAGGCTAATTTATCAACCAATACATTATAAGTAGCTTCCTCTGCCTCAGTCGTTGCTGAAGCAGTCAAAACGTCTAAGTTGCTTGATGTTGCTAAATTCTGCGCAAATAAATCCATCGACGCAACACCAAATTTCGCATCTGTAACTTTTTCTATTAAACTCCGGAATGAACTGAAAAACGATTTGATATTGTTTAAAGTCTCTTGAGATAATAAGACAGTCTCTTTTTCCTCCTCTAAAGTCTCTACCTTCGCCTGCTTTAGGGCTACCAGTGACTCTACCCAGGAGGATGTGTCTAAACCTGATGCTAATCCGCTAAATGAGATTGTCATTATCTTTAACCTGCCATTTTAACTTCAAAACATCGTAACAATGCAAATTCTTACAAGTCGGGGTATTTCTATTCCATGATATTATTATTTTGATTCGTTTCCAGTTGAAAAATATTACATCGCTACTTTATATAAACATTATAGCATACATCTATCTTTTTTCAAGAGGGTGTACTAGTTCAATACATATAATACTTATACATTAACAGCTACAGGATGCTCTATTACAGTTCTAACATAGTTGTAATAATCATTTTTATAACCATACTTTTCTATCTTCGATAAAAGTTCTTCTTTGGTTATAAACTCTTGATTAAACGCAATCTCTTCTAAACAAGCAATCTTAACCCCTTTATTTAATTCCATGGTCTGTACAAATAAGCTTGCCTGAAGCATAGAATCATGGGTTCCGGTATCCAGCCAGGCAAATCCACGCCCCAGAATTTCTACATTCAATTCCCCTAATTCAAGATACATTTTGTTCAAATCCGTAATTTCAAGCTCGCCGCGTGCAGACGGCTTTAATTGTTTTGCGAATCCGCAAACCCTGTTATCATAAAAATAAAGCCCCGTTACTGCATAATTAGACTTAGGATTGAGCGGTTTCTCCTCTAACGAAATCGCTTTGTTATTCTTATCAAATTCTACAACCCCAAATCTTTCCGGATCTTTTACCGTATAACCAAATACAGTTGCTCCTGAATGCTTCTTTAGAGCATTTTTCATGATTGTTGAAAATCCATGCCCGTGAAATATATTATCCCCGAGAATTAAGGCAACGTCATCATCGCCGATAAAATCTTCTGCTATTAGAAAAGCATCTGCTATACCTCTTTGAACATATTGTATTTTATACTGAAGCCTCAAACCATATTGAGAACCGTCTCCTAACAACTTAATAAAATTATCATAGTCCAATTCGTTTGTAATTATTAGTATATCGCGAATTCCGGCAAGCATTAGGGTTGAAAGCGGATAATAAATCATCGGCTTGTCATAAATCGGTAACAAAATCTTTGAAATTGGCTGTGATGCCGGATATAATCTGGTTCCTGCTCCGCCGGCTAGAACTATACCTTTCATTACATACTCCTTATTAACTATTAAAATCCTTCATTGATTTTTCTATACAATCTCTGTCCATAAGACAAGACGGCGCAAGCTGAACTCCGTTATGTTTTTTAGGATTCAACAATAAAACATACGGAACATAGCGCCCCTGATATTTACGCATAATCTGGTATCCGTACGGAGTTGAAGCATCTACTTTTACAAAACTATATTGTCCGTCATACATCTTAGATAGTTTATCATATCTGGGTGTAAACTTTGTACAATAGCCGCAATCCGGTGTATAAAGATACAAAAATACCTTCTTATCTTTAGATAATGCATTCTCAAGCTCTCCTGCAAATACAGGCAACATACTTATTATTAACAAAATTAATAAGCACTTCTTGAACATGAGTTGATAATACCATTCATATACTATATTTTCAATAGGCCATATCTATAAGATTTATAAAGCTTCCAAAGCAGCTATTTTCATGATTTTTACGTCCGGATATTTCCCCGTCCAAATCTCTAAAGCACGCGCCGCCTGATAAATTAGCATATCAAGTCCACCAATTGTCCTTAAACCACGTTTTTGAGCTTCTTGGATTAAAATAGTTTTTACAGGGTTATAAATAATATCATAAATAACCGTATTCGTTGATAATTTATCTAAATCGCTTCTCTCCAAAGGCATTTGGTCCGCCATATAACCCTTCATTCCAATAGGAGTGGCATTTACTATAATTGATGTTCCTTCTAAGCTCCTTATATTTTGTATTTGATATACATTAAATGTTATTTGTGGAAACTTTGCTCTTACATATTCTAACGTTTGGCGGGAATTTATAATATTTCGGGTGTAAAAATCAATCTCCTTAACTCCTCTTTCAGAAAGCCCTACTACAGCAGCTCTTGCAGCACCTCCGGTTCCCAGAATACTTGCATTTTTACCTCTTAAATCTATTTCAGCGGGAATTGCGGTCTTAAACCCATAAATATCAGTGTTATAACCAAAGAAAGATCTATCTTCCATCACTTTTATAGTATTAACACATCCTGCAATATTTGCATAATCATCTATATCATCCAAAAACAATGACATCGGAACTTTTAACGGAATTGTTACATTGAACCCGTTGTATCCGTTAGCTTTGATATATTTAATCCTGTTAATTAACTCCTCCGGATGAGTCTCCATGACATCGTAAGAACCCTCAACTCCGAGAGTCTCCAGGCCGGCTTTTTGGATTACTGCCGAAATAGAGTGTCCTAAAGGATAACCTATCAAACCAAGTTTATACATAAAATTATTCTCCCCGCTATTTTTATTTATTATACACGAACCTAAGACAAATTTCAGCTATTTAATTTCCACTACACAAACACCGTCTCCGCCTTCAGCATCCTCCCCTACTCTGTATTTTGCAACATACGGAGAAGTTGAAATAAAATCTCTTACAGCAGCTTTTAAGGCTCCGGTACCGTGTCCATGAATTATATAAACAGGAGAAAGGTTTGCCAAGCTTGCCTTATCAAGATAAGCCTCCAGGTTATCCAAAGCTTCTTCTACTCTTTCGCCGCGCAAATCCAACTTGTTTGAAATATCGTATTTTTTTAACGAAAAAGATGAACTCTTTTTCATTGCACCTAACGGCAGATTAACTTTTTTCGCTAACTCCGGATTATAAACAGCGAGTTTATCTTTCTTTACTTTAGTTTTTATCATACCCATCTGTATATATAATGCACCGTTTTTGTCAGGAAGTGAAAGTACCGTCACTGGCTGGTTCAAATTCTTAACCATAACTTTATCGTTTATTTGTACTTTTGACCAATCGATTTCCAAATACTGTTCTTTCTCCTCTAAAGAATGAAGCTCTGAGCGGAACCCCTGTTCCAAAAGAGCCAGTCTTTCATAAGACCTTCTTGCAATTTTTTCTGACTTTTCACGCCTTAATTCGGTTAAAATTTCTTTTATCTCACTTTTTGCCTCTCTTAATTGACCTTCAAACCTGTCTTTTATAATTTTAAGAGATTTTTTCTTTTCTTTTTTCTGTTCGGAAAGCTCTTTTTCGTAGTGTTTTTTTAACTCACTAGCTTCCGCATTAAGCGTTTCAGCTTCTTTGAGATTAGAATCCAGCTTTTGCTGTGTATCCTGTAATCTTTCAACCACAAGGGCCGAATTGTCACGCTGGGTTATCAAAAGTTCTTTGGCCTCCCAAACAAGATTTTCAGACAGACCTAAATTTGCAGCAATAGAGATTGCGTTGCTTAATCCCGGAATACCTATTATAAGCTTATAAGTCGGTGAAAGCGATTCTGTATCAAACTCGACACTTGCGTTTTTAAAATATGGGTCCGTATACTCTAATGTTTTTAATTCTCCATAATGCGTAGTAATTATTGACAGAGCCTGCTTTTTAGCAAATTCTTTTAATATAATTTCGGCAAGAACAGCCCCTTCCTGGGGATCCGTTCCCGCACAAAGTTCATCAATCAGTATAAACGTATTGGAATCTGCTTTTTCCAATATATCTATAACATTTTTCATATGAGATGAAAAGGTCGAAAGATTTTGTAATATAGTCTGTTCATCCCCAATATCTGCCAAAACTTTTTCAAAAGGATAAATATGAGCTTCGGCACACGGAAGAAACAAACCTGATTTCATCATAAGTACAAAAAGCCCTACGGTCTTTAATGTAACTGTTTTACCGCCCGTATTTGATCCCGTTATAATTACTGATTTGTATTCTTTACCGATTTCAAAGTCGTTTTCAACAAGTTTTTCAACATTACCTATAAGAAGAGGATGGCGCATTAAATCCAGTTTAATGATTCTTTCTTCCGCTAAAATTGGCTCTATAGCTTGAGTTTTTACTGCATAACGCGCTTTAGCAAAATGAAAATCAATTTCTGCAAGAAGGTTTTCAGACAAAATCAACTTGTCCATTTCCTTGCGCACCTCATTGCTTAAGGCAGTCAGAATTCTTATAATCTCTGCATAAATTTTTGATTTTAATTCTCTAATCTTATTGTTTATAGGAACAATTTGAGCAGGTTCTATATAAAAAGTCTTGTTTGTAGCCGAAACGTCATGTACAATACCGCTAACCTTGCTCTTAGAAGAGGCTTTCACCTGAAAGACAATTCTATCATCTCGGAGTGTATAAATATTTTCCTGCAAATGCTTCTGGAATTCAGGAGAATTCATAAGCTCCTGAACCCTCTGTTTTAAATTAGCTTCAGTATCCTTAAGCGAAGAATAAAGCCCTTTCAAATCAGGATTTGCATTCTGTTTAACAGTGTAGTTGTCATCAAATGTATCAATAATCCTGTCTTCCAGCTCTTTATTAGAATATAAATCATTCGTGAGATTTTGCATAAGAGCGTCAAATCTCAAATTTTCCTTCAAAAAATTCCTTACGATTCTTGAAGTCCTCATTGTTTTGGCAATATCAACAAGCTCTTCTTCAATAAAGTATTCATTTTGCTCTTTTAATTTTGCAAAATTTTGAATTCTGTCAATAGGAATATCTCTGGCCAAATCAAGAACATCTTTAGCTTCGCCCGTCAGAATAATTTGTTTTTGAATATCTTCTTTTTTTACAAAAGGAGTTAGTTCAAGGCAAAGTTTTTTTGACTGTTCGGTTTTAGCGTACGAGGATAATTCAACCAGAATTTTATCGTATTCCAGTGCTTTTTGTGATTTTTGGACAATACTCATTATATGATGATTATATTTAATAAAAAAATTTGTGCAATAAGTAAAGATAAGAAAAGTCTTTAAAAACAGAATATATATAGAAGAACATATACTTATATTAAAATAAGATATAAAGTCCAAAGAAAATAAGTATATAAAAACATTCTTTGTGATTATATACTCGTAATCCTAAAGAATAATTTTTTCCTTTTTTGCTAACATTTCTTCACATATGGATTGCTAAAAACCTCTTTTTGTGCTAAAATCAACGCATAAATGTGTGGAACTTTAACTGAATAATCAACCTACCGGGAGGAAAGTGTTATCTTTACTCCAATGGTAATTATATATCTAGTGTGTTACTAAAATAGGAGAAAGGAAAATGAAATTAATCTCTAAAGAAACAAAAACAGTTAAATCTGCATTCACAGACGAATTTGAAAACTACCTAAAAAAACAACAATTAAGAACAACATTCAATGGGTATGACATTGAATCGTTCTCTTGGTACAAAAAAGCTCTTGGACTTGCTTAGTCTTAAATTTTAAGATTTTGGGAGTATGAAAGTTTCTATTTGGGGTGATGATGTTTAAGTCTCTTAAACGTCACCGTTCCTATACTAGTTGTGTTTGCTTTTCTTATTTCCGATTTCATTCCCTGCTACCATGAGAGCAAGCGGTATAACACGCGCTATACCATGAACAAACGGACTTGATGATATATAAGAGGTTGCAACAATTGCATCATCTAGGTGTGCTGAAAAGTCTGTTGCTTTTATGCCGCGTCCTTCTTTGTTGCGGAATATAAAGTCACAGAGTTTATTTGTTATGAAATTAGCAACATAAATTCCCGCAAAAATTCCTGCTACAGCACCGCCGGCTTTGGCAAATTTCCCAAAACGTTCAAGTTTGTTAGCCAAAAAGTCTACAGTAAGAATAGGAATGGAAATATTGCCTATTTGCATCAATGTTTCACGCCTTTTGGCTTTTCTGTTTTCTTTATTTGTGTCAATCATATAACCACCGGCAAGACCTCCAAGACTTGAACCTGCACCAATTGCTATAACCTGTTTATCATGATATTTAACCTTAGCAAGGTAGGAATGTCTTATATTTTTAAACATTTTTGCGGGGTTCAGCGAATAGCCGGCCCTCTTTGCTAATACAGCGCAGCTGACAGCCGTCCCAAGTGCTGTCATTCCAGCTACTACAGCTCTTTTTTCTTTTGGATACGTACTGCCCTTTGTATGAACATGCTCAAATTGTGTATTATAACTATTTACGGAATCAATATTCATAATTAAACCTTCCGTTTATAGTAAAGCACGTAAAGCATAAAATTTGCTTGAATTTTAAAATTTCTTAACAAACCGGGGAATAAAATTTTGAAATTTCTTCAAAATATTTCTCTAAAGCCTTGTAGCCGTTGTATATTTCGTTTGTAACTGTTGAATATCTGCTTGCAACTATATATTTAAGCTCTTTTGAGCGAATTTGAAGCAAATTATCTGCATCTTTTCTTAAAAGTTCATTACCAGATGTTGACCATTTTTTCAAATATGATAACTCTTCATTAACCTGCTTTATAGTAGAAAACTCAAGCCTGTTAAAATCATATTTTTTAAGGAGCTGCGCCTCAGCATTTGTAATTTGGCTCTGAACAGCCTGAAAACGGTAAATACGTTTTATAATAACGTAGTTATCAGCAATTCTCCTGTGCGAATAAGGAACTGAACTTTTTGCAAGCAATGCTGATGTAGATAGTGCCGTAAAAGCATCATCATCTCTTGATAATGTACTCTGCACAGGATTAACTGTTTCAATCTTCTTATTATTATACACGAGTCAAAACTCCTCTTTGTTGCGAGGTTTAAGAGTATTCTCCCAAAATTTCCCTTACCCCTTCCCTTATTACTAAAACTATAATATCTTAATTTGTTCTGATTGTCACTACAATATGAAATAATGTTTACAAATATTAAATAAAAAAAGAGAAATTTTGACATTTTCTAGGGATATGGTGCTTTATTTGGACACTTATGTGATTTCAATGCGGTGCTTTACAACCATTGGTTTAGTTATAAAACCCTTAAAAAATTGAGAATCAAAACAAGAAACGATAATCTTCATGCTCATAAAAACAGCCTTTTTTGCAACCAGAATAGCAAAATAAAAAACTACATAGCATACACGTAGACTGTCTATATGAATAGAAACTGCTTATCCATTTTTCTATATAACAATGCGTTCCAGGCAAATTTAAATTCTTTATGTGCCTATTAAACAATAACTTAGTCCAATTCTCTTTTTATTAATTAAAACATTAACCGGAATAAAAGGAATCTTTTATTCAATTTTTCAGAGAATTTCTTTAAATTAGCCACTGTTTCTGATGTATCTTCAACAATTTGTTTAAGACCTTCTTTATCTCCATCTTCTCCATTTATTGTTTCCAAAGCTGTCGATACTTCACACATTGTTGTATTTAAATTATCAATCGAAGTTTCAATTTTTGTTTTAAGATTTTCATCTTTTGTCATTTGATTTATTGATGTAGAAATTTCATTCAAGTTACTCATTACAGCATTCAAATCTTCTCCAAACTCTTCTGCATCAACTGCACCTATTATAGGTGTAAGCTGTTTTGATAGGTTATTAATTGATTCAGCTGTTTCATACATCATAGGCTTAAATTTCTCATCACCTATAATTCCGTTAATATTTGTTGCAAGTTTATTGAAGTTATTAGAAACATCGCTCATCATCCATAAAACAGCATCAATATCATTCTTTGATGTTTCAACAAGTTTCTCTGTTTTCTCTAAAGTAGTCGTAGCTTGTGCGGTAAGTTCTTTAAAGTTTGTAACAGATTGCTTTAGTTCTGCTATCATAGAATCATTCAGGAGTTCATTAATTATTCTGTTGGTTTCTGTTAACGATTCTGCGGCTTTATACTGCCATTCCATAAAATCTGCAATTCTCATCGGCTCTACTACCGTATAAGGTGATGTTTGACGAGGATACGGCAAGGCAGTATTATCTAACGGTGCTATTCTCAATTTTTCAACACCTTGCTCTTTTACAATCTTACCTGTCATAAAGTGAGGCAATATAAGTCCTGGTAGCTCTACTACATAATCAACTTTATAAGCATAACTTGTATCTATAATATCCTTCAATTCATCCGGTACAAGTTTTGCCGTCATTATTTGAGACTTTTTTACATTACCTACATCATAGAATTTATCATCAAGTTTAATTTGAACCGGTGCGCCATTAGAAAGAAGCTCTTTATTAACAACCGGTATATAAACAGAGCGAACTTTAGGCGGAGTTATTTCTAAAAACTGTTCACCTATAAGTCCTGATTGTTGAATCGAAAGCATTGACGCCTTTGGAATCGTAATTCCGGGTTCCGTTATAACAAATTTCATTTTTACATAGCTTGATTCACCATCTACAACCGGCGTAATCTCTTCAACCTGCCCTACTCTAAGCCCCATCATCTGTACACCGGAGCCCGGCCGCAAGCCGTTTACATCCTTAAACTGAACCTCTATTCTTTCTGCTGAAGAAAAAGAACGGCCTTTGACCCATAAAACCGTAAATAGTAAAGTTGTTAAGGCTACAAGTGTTAATATTCCTACTTTAAATGATGGTGACATTTTCATATCTTATATATCCTCATAATAATTACTTACGCATTCATCTTCATTGGCCCGTCTAAGGACGCATTTACAAACTGTTTGGTATAAGGTGTATTTTCTTTTAAAAGTTCATCAGGTGAACCCTCAAAAACTGCATGACCATTATACAACATCAAGACTGAATCAGCCGTTCTTTTTATAGTTGACATCTGGTGAGTAACAACAATAGATGCCGCATTTGTTTCGTTTTTCAATCTTACAATGTAATCCTCTATTAAAGTTGATGAAATAGGATCCAAACCGGCCGTAGGTTCGTCATAAAGAATAATTTTAGGTTCTGTTACAATTGCGCGCGCAAAACTTACGCGTTTTTGCATACCGCCGGATAGTTCCGAAGGGAATTTATCTTCTATACCTGATAACCCAACCAGCTCCAACTTTTCTGCAACGATTTTTTCAAGCTCTCTCTTTGTATATTTACCCCTCAAATCTTTTCTTTCTTGTAATGCAAATGATATATTATCAAATACATTCAGAGAATCAAAAAGGGCCGAGTATTGGAAAACCATAGCAATATCGCCGCCGGAGGTATTAATTTCTCCGGAATCCTTTTCAATAAGTCCGCTTATAAGTTTTAAAACGGTACTTTTTCCGGAACCGCTAAATCCGACTATAGATAATATTTTCCCGTCATCTACCTTAAACGAAATATTATCTAATATGACCTTTTTATCAAATGATTTAACTAAATTTTTAACTTCTATACCCATTTTTCTGCCTTCATATTAATAAAAGAACATTGCCGCAAATATTAAATCCAAGATGACTATTGCAACAAATGACCAAACCACAGCTTTTGTTGTTGCAAGACCGACCCCTTTGGCACCGTCTTTAGCCTCCATTCCGCAAACACAGCTTATTAGTGTTATTACAAATCCAAATGCAAAAGATTTTAAAATACAAACATTAATATCATGCATATTCAAGCCGAACCATACAGAATCAAAATAAGCTTTATAAGTGAGTCCGGATACCATATTTGATGCAACGGCTCCGCCTAAAATCCCAAAAACAGAAGCTACAATTACTACCAATGGCATCATAAGCGTACCTGCAATTACTCTCGGAGTAAACAGATAATGAACAGGATTTACTTTTAAAACCCTTATTGCATCAATCTGTTCTGTAACCTTCATTGTTGCTATTTCAGAAGCCATAGAAGAACCTATCATAGATATTATTGCAAAGCCCGCCATAATAACGCCTTCTTCCCTTACCATAAGAATTGCAACAAGCATTCCTACATAATTTCCGGCACCTTGTTTAACCATCTCGCCTGCAACCTGCATTGCAATAATGACAGATGTCATGCCGACAATCGAAAGAGTTATCGGAAGAGATGATACTCCAAAACGAGAGGCCTGTTCCATAACAGCTTTTATTGTTGTAGGAAAAGTTTTCAAACCTTTTATAAACTCTAAGCCAAACAACGCAATATTGCCGAGAGTTGAAACAAAATTCTCAACCTCTGCCTGCAACATTCTTAGTAATTTATATGTATATGTAGCCTTGTAATATATTTTCACCTTGTGTAGTATTTTACCACACATTTTTATTAATTTACAATAATAAATTTTATTTATGTTAAACTGAAAATTAGGGAGTATTTAACAGAGAGGTAAATGTATGTACGGTTTAATATTAGCAGGTGGTTCTGGAAGCAGGCTTTGGCCGCTTTCAAGAGAGCTTTATCCTAAGCAGCTTATAAACATTCAAAACTCTGAAAGTTTGCTTCAGGCGACTTTTGAAAGAGTAAAAGAATGCATGCCGGAAGCTAATATTATAAGTACAACCGGAGTAAAACATTTTTCCAATGTAAAATATCAGCTTTCTTCTTTATATAATGATGCGGTTGTTTTGTCAGAGCCTATTGCAAAAAACACAGCACCGGCTATTGCAGTAGCGGTAAAATATATAATAGAAAAATATAATACAGATCCTGTAATTCTTGTAGTTCCTTCTGACCATTTAATTAAAGATGTAAAGGGTTTTGTCTCAACTGTAAAATCTGGAGAAAAAATTGCAGAAAACGGTTATATTGTAACGTTTGGTATAAAGCCGTCTTATCCGGAGACAGGATACGGTTATATTAATATTACGCAAACAGCAGTTGGAGACGGGTATAAGGTTAACAAGTTTGTTGAAAAACCGAACGCTGTAACGGCTGAAAAATATGTAAAAGATGGGAATTATTTCTGGAACAGTGGTATTTTTATGTTTAAGGCGTCTGTTTTCTTGAATGAACTGGAAAAACTTTCTCCAGAAATATATTCTAAATTGAGCGGATTTGATTTTATCAAATCTAGTGAAATTCCGTTTACAGAATTTGATAAAATGCCTTCTATTTCTGTTGATTATGCAGTTATGGAAAAATCCGATAAAATTGCGCTTATTAAATTGGAAAGCGACTGGAATGATTTAGGAAGCTGGAAATCGATTTATGATGTAAGCGCAAAAGACAAAGACGGAAATGTAAAAATTGGGCATATTTTAGATGAGGGCTCAAAAAATTCTCTAATGTATTCTTCATCCAAGCTTGTTGCAACAATAGGGCTTGAAGATACTGTTATTGTGGAAACAGAAGATGCGATACTTGCATGTAAGGCTGATAAGACTCAAGAAGTGAAGAAAATTTTTGAGACATTAAAAAAACAAAATGATAATACACACCTCGTGCACAAAACGGTTTACCGTCCGTGGGGGTATTACACCGTACTTGCTCAAGGAAATGGCTTTTTAACAAAAATGATACAGGTTAACCCGGGCCAAAAATTATCTGTTCAGTCACATAATCACAGAAGTGAACACTGGGTTATTCTGGAAGGTACGGCTAAAGTTGTTTTGGAAGGAAAAGAATTAATCCTAAGCCCTGGACACAGTATCGATATACCAGTTAAAGCAATTCATTCTTTACAAAATCCTTATGAAAATGTAGTCAAAGTTATTGAGGTTCAAAAGGGCGATTTATTAATAGAAGAAGATATTATCAGGTATGAAGATATGTATGGAAGAGTGTAAGATATCTTGACTTCATACAATATTTTTGATAA
>CALUQF010000023.1 GCA_944322835.1 Candidatus Gastranaerophilales bacterium
GTGGCCAATCGCAGGTAAACCACCCGTTCCCATCCCGAACACGGTCGTAAAGCCCTGCAGAGGCGACAATACTTGGCGGGCCACCGCCTGGGAAGATAGCACGCTGCCAACATCTAATTTAGAGAAAAGCGAGAATTATTCGGAAGATTAATTTTCGCTTTTTTTGTTGGAAGAATTCTCGCTTGGTAAACCACCCGCCTCTCAGCAAACGTGACATTAAGTCACTTTTGCTTCGGCAGAGTCATCCTGAACACGGTCGTAAAAACTTACAGAGGCAACAATACTTGGCGGGCCATGTCCTAAGAAGATAGCACGCTGCTAACATCTAATTTAGGAAACCGAGTTAAATGAATGGAGTTTTATTTAACTTGGTTTTTTATAAGGAGCTCCCTCCCTTTTGAGCACTAGTGTCCAAGAAAAATTTTAGAGGTTCGCCCCCAGCCAAATATCAGTTAGAACCCCTCCCCGAAATCAAAGATTTCGACCCTCCCACAGGGGGCGGGTAGGCTCCACGCCTGGTGTGACGGCTCCCTCGCCTCTTGTGGGAGCGGATTTGCGGACGGACGGTAGTCCGGATAGCGAACAGACTGAACCGACTAAGCCGTGAGGCTTAAAGGTGAAGCTCTGTGAGCGTGGAGCAAATCCAAGATAGAGGGAAGAATTTCAAGTTGAGCTAAAGCGATTCTTTGAAATTCGGGTGAGGGGTCTTTTTTATGTCTTTACATTATATTATTTCTGGCAAATTGTGAGATATATTTATATAAGGGTTTCTCTTTTCAATTTTTCTTGGACACTAATGCCCGCAGGGAGGGCTGGGGTGGGTGCAGAAAGCGGAGTTTAGAAGTTTAGGAGAAGTTAAAATTTTATGAAATTAATGAATATTTTTACATTTTGCCCCCCTCACCGCATCCGTAGTTTTCGGCTCCCGCCTCAAACACGGCTGCTCCTCTCCCGCAGGGAGAGGAGTGTTGCAAGCCTTGATTTTTATCTGTTAATTATGCTCTTGCTGGAGGGGGAATAATTTTTGTTAATTATTCAGCTTACAAATGTAAAAATATTATATTTGTTTTATTGTAAAAATTAAATAATCAATTTATTTGTTCGATTTTACCCAGGCTACTTAATATTTCTTTACAATGTGCTATAAAAAGGCAATTTTTATGGAGAAATATACTTTATATATTTATAGAGGATTGAACTATGGCATTTAATGTAAACACAAATCCATATAATAATGAGGCCGTTATAGACGGTAAGAAATATAAAATCCAATCAGACAGATATGGTGAGTTTGTTATTATTGACGGAAAACGCGTTGATTTAAGCAAAGCTCTGTTTGACAATTATTTTGATGAAAGAATCGAAAAAGCTTCGGATGAATTAAATGAGGCAAAAGAAAAGGCTTCTATGTGGGGAAAAATATTTGATTTTAACCTGCAGGGTGTGCGTGATAACAGAAAAGAAAGGATTTCTTTTACAAGAGAATATGGAAGCGATATTAGTGCAATGAACGAAGAGCAGCAAGAGCAGTATAAGGCGATATTAGCAAAAGGCGGTGAATTTAGTACAAGCAAGAACATTGCTCTTGGAAGGCAGTTATCATATACTCATCTGGTAATTAATCTTGCCGGGAATAAAAGAGATTTATTAAATCAGGCTTCTGTTTTTGGAGTTTAATTAAGATTACCTGTATGTTGAATAGTTAAATTTTTATAAATGTTTATACTTATCTCTATAAAGGAGATTTGTACGGATGAAAATGTTGCTATTTGACTTTAGGGAATCTGAAAAAGAGTTTTTTCAACGAAATAATTTGAAGGATTTTGACATTACTTTTATAAGAGAGCCTTTAAATATTGAAACTGATTTAAATGAAAAGTTATTAAATGAAACTGATGTAATAAGTGTTTTTACAACATCAAGTGTTACAGAGGATGTATTAAAAAGGTTTAAAAATTTGAGAATAGTTTCAACTCGCTCTAGTGCACATGACCATATTGATATGGATTATTGTATAAGCCATAATATTGCGGTATTTAATATTGAATCGTACGGGAAGAATTCTGTGGCAGAGTATGCTGTATCATTAATTCTTGCGCTTATAAGAAGCCTGCTGCCTGCTTATTTTGATATGAAAAAGTATATGATTAATCATAAAAAGTATGAAGGCAGGGTTTTAAGTTCTTATACTTTGGGGATAATAGGCTGCGGGGCTATTGGAACAGCAGTTGCAAAAATAGCGCAATTTTTTGGGATGAAAGTTTTAATAAATTCTTATATGAAGAATCCGGAGCTAAGCGGCAGCTGCAATTTTGTCGGGCTTGATGAGCTGCTGGCTGAATCTGATATTATAACTCTTCATTTGCCTTATGACGGTGATAACTACCATATGATTTCAGTGGATGAATTTGAAAAAATGAAAGATGGTGTTTATATTGTGAATACTGCAAGAGGAGAACTTTTAGATATAAAAGCGCTTTATGATTATCTTATAAAAGGTAAAGTAAAGGGGGCGGCGCTTGATGTTCTTGAGTGTGAGTTTATAAGTACATATAAAGGCGAGATGGCTGCTGTTATGGCGGATGCTGAACATCATTGTGTAGAAACAGCCCTTATTACAAAGAAACTTTTTGATATGGAGAATGTTATTATTACACCTCATATTGCGTATAATACAACGGAATCGGTTAATTATATTCTTCAAGAGACTTTTAATCTGATTAGAGACTATTTAAAAGGGGAAAATACAAATAGAGTTTGTTAGGATTTTATGCTAATATTAATTTATGGCAATAATATCAGATGATGAGGGATTGGAGAAGAGGGTTAAGAGAAACCCTATAGTTAAATCCGAGACAATAGAATATGATAATCTGTTTGAAAACAGTATAAGGCCAAAAGATTTTGACAGTTACATCGGCCAGACTGCTTTGAAAGAGACTTTAAAAATTATCCTTGAGGCAGCAAAAAGGCGTGGCAAGCCTCTGGATCATATGCTATTTTATGGGCCTCCAGGTTTAGGCAAGACAACTATTGCTGGTGTAATTGCAACTCAAATGGGAGTGGAGATAAAAATCACGTCTGCTCCTTCTCTGGAAAGACCAAGAGACATTATTGGCATTTTGATGTCATTAAAGGGTGGTGAAATATTATTTATAGATGAAATTCACCGTCTAAATAAAGTCGCAGAAGAGATTCTTTATCCGGCAATGGAAGATTTTACTCTTGACATGACAACAGGAAAAAGTCAGACAGCAAAAACTCTGCGCGTTCCGCTTCCAAAATTTACATTGATTGGAGCTACTACAAAAGCCGGCGAGCTTTCAAGTCCTTTGAGAGACAGATTTGGTATGATTCATAGACTTGAATTTTATTCGGTCGATGAGCTTGCTCAGGTTGTTATGAGAACAGCAGGAATATTGGATATCTCTATTACGGAAGAAGGTGCTAAAGCTATTGCAAAGCGTTCGAGGGGAACTCCCAGAATTGCAAATCGATTGGTAAAACGTGTTTCAGATTTTGCAATTGTTAAATATGATGGGAAAATTGATGAAACTGTTGCGAACGAATCTCTTGATATTTTAAAAATTGATGAATTTGGGCTTGATAATACTGACAGGGCTCTCTTGAGCCTTATTATCGATAAATATGATGGCGGGCCGGTGGGAATAGAGACAATAGCAGCCGCTCTTAGTGAAGATGTTAGAACTATTGAGGATGTTTGTGAACCGTATTTGCTGCAAGCAGGGCTTTTGCAAAGGACGCCGAGAGGAAGAAAAGTTTCTCCTGAAGGTTTTAGGCATCTTGGCAGGATAATACCATCCATGCAGACAAGTTTGTTTTAAATAATAATGAGTTTATAAGTTTGCATGTTTTTAAGTATAGGTAAAGATATTTTTTGAATTTTAATTGTAACAAATATAATAAAAATTGTTACAATAGGTCAAATTTTTTAATTCCAAACACTTTATAAATATATAGTATTATAAGGATTGTGTGTTTGAAAGTTGATAATTGTAAAAATAATAGCTATTTATTAAATAAAAATTCTCAAAATCCGGCTTTCAAGTCTTTGGCTGCAGGATTAAGTACTACCGGAGCAATAATGCAGGGTATTGAAAATCAAGGATTTTGGCTTTCATTTCTGATTCAGGATTTTGGAGGTATGACGGTTCCTAGAACCATTGCTGGTTTTTTACGTGATAAGGAAGTTACTGGACAATATAATATGCAAGAAGGGTTTGAGGTTCTGGGAAGGGAAGGGCTTACCGGACCTTGCATGATGGTTGTTGCACCGTTGGCTCTTTTAGCTGCTGCAAAATTCGGGCGTTCAACCAGTGTCAATACTCAACTCATTAAACGTTTTGGCAACAGTTTAAAAGAAATTGTTTCTAAATCGGATTTTGATAAAAACCTGTTAAAAAATCCTGAAAAATTTAAAAATGAATTTTATAAAATTAATCTTGAAAAAATGCTGGTTGATACATTAGGAAAAGAGCAGGCTAAAAAAGAGTCTGTTGATTATATAATGAAGCAACTCGCTAATATAGAAAATATACCTGCAGGAACTAGATTAAAAAGATTTAGGGGTAAAGCAAAGTATAAAGATGAATGTATGCAAAATATTGTATCACATATTAATAATATAAAATATAGTAGTGGTACAGATTTGGAGATGCTTCAAAAGGTTAAATTCGGTTCAGAAGTTTTAGACAGTAAAAAAGTTTTTGGGACAAAAGACACGATTGATGCCATGATAAAGTATGCTGATGATGCTATTAGTGCAAATAAGTATTTAGATACGTTAAACGATATTCAGGCTGAAAGTCTCAAAAACAAATCCCTTGCAAAAAGAATGATTACAAATATTTCTATGATGATAGCGACCCTAGGAATTCTGTCTGTATTACCTAAAATTTATGCACGAAGTAATGTTGCACCCGGTGCGAGAAAACAGAATGAAACAAATAATCAGGTGAGTTTTAAGGGCAATACCAAGAGCGGTTTATTAGAACGTCTTGGAAAATTGATTGATAAAAATAAAAATGATTTTGTGTCTTCAGAATTAGAGTATAACGGTCATAATTTTACAAATACCTTAATGGCGGGGTTGTCTCTCTTTGGTCTGTTGGCTCCCAGAGGCTTAAGGGCTTATAATAGAGCGCAGACAAATGAAGATGGAAAAAAAGATTTAACAGAATTGTGGGAAATTTTAATAAGGGATGTAACTTCCAGCCTTGCCGTTGTTTTTGCAGTGCCAATGGGCACAAGAGCTTTTGTAACAGCTTATGAAAAGAATAGCGGATTTGTATTAATGAACAAGGATCGTAGTCATTCTAAATTTAAAACTGTAGTTGATTTATTAAATCCGTATAGTAAAGCTCATGTTTTGACTAACAGCGAAATAACAGCTCTTTACGATAATATTAATTCTAAGTCGAAAATGATAAATTTTTGTAAATATATAGAAAAAAATGGCGGAGATCTTCACAAAATTCTGTCTAAATCCGGAGCTGCTGATGTATTGTTTAATAAATCAAGTTTTGAGTTGTCTTCTCTAAAGGGATTGAAAAAAGAAGTAAAAAATAAGAAAATCCTTTCCTTTTTTGAAAAATTAAATAAAAATAATGCGGATGAACTTATTACAAAACTTATGAAAGATTCTGTTAAGAATAAAAGCAAAATAACATCCTTTGCTCGTGGATTAAATTCTATTCCTGCTCTTTTAACTACATTCTTTATTTCACCATATATATTAGGCTGGTTTATTCCCAGATTAACTTATAAAAATACACGACGAATACATGAAAAAGAAGATAGGGAAAAACTCATGGAACAGCAAGTACAAGTAAAAGTTTAAAGATATGTGGAAAGTATTGAACGTACATAATTTTGAGTTTCCTTATATGGAGGAACTCCATCATACTTATCTACTGCTCCGGGGCCTGCATTATATGCTGCAAGCGCTAAAATAATATTTCCGTTATATTTATTTAGCATTGATTTTAAATATTTTACGCCGCCTTCTACATTTTGTTCAGGATCCATTGGATTGGTAACGCCAAGTCCTTTTGCTGTGGCCGGCATTAACTGCATCAGCCCCATAGCACCTACTTTTGATTTTGCATTTGGATTAAAACCCGATTCTTGTTTTATTAATGCATTGACTAATTTTTCGTCAACACCATGCTTTTTAGCAACTCTTGATACAAGATTTTTAATCTGTTCTTTAGTTGATATTTTTTCTGCGGTAGAGCTTGCCTGTGTAGTATAAATATTGGCATTGACACGTGTGGATGGATTGGTAAGTAAGTCTCCGAATTTTACCTGTGTAGTATTTTTTAAAACACTATCGAAGGATTGGATTGTTTTATTATTTTCAGGGTTTATTGTCGCATCTGTTTTCTCTACCGGCATCCATTGTGAATTAATAGTGTTAATATAATTATTCATTTGTACTGCACGTTGCATTGCAGATGATTTTCCAGAAGATGATAATAAATTTTGAATCATTGATGAAAACATAATAAAATAATCCTTTCAATATTATTAACGGTTAATAAAAATAAATTTTTATAATTTTTTATAAAATATCCACTATATGGTTTAATTATTAAATGTAAATAGTCAATGAGCATGCTATAGTGTAGATTTTTTTTTAATAATATGATATATTGAGCATAGTATGGGAGAGTGTTAGGTGAATACTGATAATTTTTTAATTGAAAAGAATGATATTGAACGTGCACATAATATATGCAATCTTATTGTAGATTCTGATACACGCAATCGCGCGGTAGCGAATGTTATAGGTGCTGATATAGCGGTGAAGTTTTTTGACCCGGAATTATATGAGGTGGACGTAAAGTCGGGTTTACATAATATAGCTGTTGTTCTTGATGATATTGATATATCTGAT
Source organism: Candidatus Gastranaerophilales bacterium (assembly GCA_944322835.1). Taxonomy (GTDB): domain Bacteria; phylum Cyanobacteriota; class Vampirovibrionia; order Gastranaerophilales; family Gastranaerophilaceae; genus CAG-196. The sequence goes on from CALUQF010000023.1 coordinate 6,920, forward strand.
ATCTATATTAAAAATTCTTATATTGATGTAAGGCTATTTTTTGACGATGATAACTTAAGTGTTCCGAAAGCTCATTTTGATAATCAACTTCTTCCTGCTGCTTATATGTTTATAAAGATTTCAGCAGACTTATCTGGTGCCGAAGTTGTAGGTTTTTTACTTCCTGAAAATGTAGATACATCAAATGCACAAGGAGATTTTTATTCCGTAAGTGAAGAATCACTTATATCTTTTTATGATGTTGACTCTCGTATAGTAAATGTAGAGGATCTATATAATGTAGAAGAAAAAGAGATCTTTGATTATTTAGATGGCAAGTTAGAGGATAAAAACAGCTTTTACAGAAAATTAATTTTGTCCCCGGAAGGACGTACTAAATTAGCAAAGGCTGCCAAAGCAAAATATATATTTGATTTTATATCAACGCCGCAGGTAAATGATTATGTGCAAAATGATGAAGTTATGTATACAGCGGCTGATGATAAAGGGTTAGATTTGCAAATGGAGGGCGATGATGAGTTGTTGCCCGAAAATAATGATTTAGAATTGACAATAGATACTGATGATGCTGGCAATGTTGATATTTTTGACGAATTAAATGATGGGCTTGATGTTGAAGACTCAAACGTCGATAATTTAAGTTTTGAAAATATTACAGATGATTCTGAAGAGAATTTGGAATTTATAGATGATGAGGCTGATTTTGCTGATGAAGATATTAATTCAATTGGTGCTGAGCCATTTGATATCAATGATTCTGAAATACAAGACGGTTCTGAAAATATAGAGGAAATTTCGCAGGATAATTCTTATAGCTTTACAACAAACACCACTCCTAGTGTGGATTCTGATGAAGTTGCTTACGAAGAGTTATTAAATGACGAAAATAATGTAAATGAAATTATATCTGAACAGCCAGTTTCAGAGGAAAAGACCGTTAGTGATGGAGAGCTGTTGGAAAATACATCGAAGTCTGTTTCAGCACCGGATGTGGCAGTGCGTAAATCTGGTAACGGGCGGGATCGTTTGGCGGATGATAGCAAAGAAGATATTGAGGCTTTGTTTAGTAGTGAAGATGATAAAGATGCTTCTGAGATCTCCGTACAAAAAACTAAAAATAACGGTGTTGTAAAATTGTTAGCTGTCGTTGCCTTACTTGCGGTATTGGGGGGAGCTGGTTATTTTGGTTACAGTAAGATGAACACACAAAATGCCATTGAAGATGATATGCAAACTAATCTTATTTCAGATAAAACGCAGGCTGAGAATTCTAATACTCCTGCTGATACAGATTTACCTCAAGATGCTATGCCAATAGAGACAGTTAATACGACAGAGCCAAAGAGTGTTGAAAATGAAGGAAATGCCGTCTCTATACCAATGATAGAACAAAATTTGGATGCTTCAATACTTGTTTCAAATTTAAAAGTTGATTGGGAGGTTCCTGCTGGTTATGCTTCTAATTCATCTGCGAAAAGATATTTAGTAAAGCTTGGAAAAATTATACAACTAAATTTAAAAACGGAGCTTTTACTCTTAAATAAGCCGCCATTGACAAACAAAATTGCAATCGAAATCAAATATAATAGTGATAGCAAAAAGTTTGAGACTGTTGATATTGTAACATCTAGTGGCGAAGAGGCTGTTGATAAGTTAATAAGACAAACTGTAGATAGAGCTCTTGCAATGAATTTAAATATGAATACAAATTCATTTAGTAAATTGCAGGGAAACCCAGTTTTAGTAATAAGATTATAGATTAAAGTTAAAAGAGAGCGTTATGGAAAAGACAAACAAATATTATAGTATTATCGAAAATCTTGTAAAACAGCATAAAAAATTTCCAGGATATGAGTCGATATTAGAGGATATTATTGATGATGTTTATTCTCACTCTGAAGTTATTATAAATTCTATTAACAATGAAAATGTTATAAAAGCGTATCTAGAAAAAGTAATATCAACTTCTATTATTACTGTACCTAAAAAATTAAATTTCAAGCCAGTCATAGCTTCTGGATCAAGAGAAGATTTTAATGTTGTGTATATTGATAAAATGATTAATATGGCTTATAACCCTGAGACACAGCAAGCACCAGCTTTACAGGAGGGTGATAATATCGGTGTTGAAGAACAAGCAGCTTTAGAACCCGATGTTCAGAATTTTGATGATGCAGCTTTTCCTGAACAGGTTCCGGAAATTGGTATTAAAGATACGCAATTACAAGATGAAGAAGGTAAGATGCCAGAGCTTGAGACTTTAACTGAAGGTGATGATTTTATTATAGATACTGTTCTACAAGAAGGTTCTGAAGTACAGGACGGGTTTGATTCTATTAATGAGGGAGTGTATGACAATGTTATAGATGGTATAGAATCAGCCTCTAATACTGATACTAACCCTTTAATAATTGAGTCAGATGGGCTGGATGTTGCAGAATTTATAAGGCCTAATGATGTGGCCTCTTCTGTAGAGCCAGACAATTCAGAAAGTTTAGAGTTAGCAGAACCAGATACAATAGATGATATTGCTCCGGCTGTGCCTGACGGTTCAGAAAGATTGGAGTTAGCAGCATCAGATACAATAGATGATATTGCTCCGGCTGCGCCTGACGGTTCAGAAAGATTGGAGTTAGCAGAGCCTGATACAATAGATGATATTGCTCCGGCTGCGCCTGACGGTTCAGAAAGATTGGAGTTAGCAGAGTCAGATACAATAGATGATATTGCTCCGGCTGTGCCTGACGGTTCAGAAAGATTAGAGTTAGCAGAGCCAGATACAATAGATGATATTGTCCCGGCCGTGCCTGACGGTTCAGAAAGTTTAGAGTTAGCAGAATCAGATACAATAGATGATATTGCTCCGGCTGTGCCTGACGGTTCAGAAAGATTAGAGTTAGCAGAATCAGATACAATAGATGATATTGCTCCGGCTGTGCCTGACGGTTCAGAAAGATTGGAGTTAGCAGAGCCAGATACAATAGATGATATTGTCCCGGCCGTGTCTGACGGTTCAGAAAGTTTAGAGTTAGCAGAGCCTGAAACAATAGAAGACATTGCTCCCGAAGAGACTGATAGTTTCGAAAGTTTAGAACGAGCAGAGTCTGATGCTGAGAATGATATCTTGGAAATTGGTAATTTTGATGTAGGCGATATGGTGGAAACTGATGTTGCAGGCGAGGCTTTAGCTGATTTAGATGATGAGTCCTCAACTCTTGATATAGGTAGTAATACGGATGTCGATTTATTATCTGAAGACGAGGGAGCTTTTGCTCTAAATAATGAAGAATTTTTAGATTCTAACAGCTTAGTTGGAGATAATGAGGCGGGGCTGTTAGAAATAGATGATAGTCAGGATGAATTAAGTTTAGAACCAGAGTTCGGTGATTCACCAGAGATAATGCTGGAAGCTGGTGAAGAGGAACTCCTGCCTATAAGTTCCGATGATATGGAGAACAGTTTTGTAGTAGATGAAGATAAGGTTATGCCGGTAACAAATGGTGTTGTATCAGAGGCTTCTCCCGGCATTAGTTATTCTGCATTTAGTTATAATCCAGAAATTAACAATGATGAAGTTGATGTAGAATTAATATCAAAAGAGCTTGTAAATCTTAATCGCAAGAGACCAGAATTAAATATTCTTAACGTTTATGATTTAAAATATAAAGAAAAACTTTCAATCTCTGATATCGCTTTGCAGCTGGAAATGAGCGAAAATGATGTGTTAGAAGCTTTGAGTGAAATAATTACAGTGGTAGTCTAATAAGGACAGAAGTCTTATGCAATGTCCCAAATGTAAAAAAGAAATTGAAGATAATTCTTTGTAGTGCAAATATTGTAACACCAAAGTGGCTTCTGTTTGCAAAAATTGTGGGACAATAAATTCTATAACATCAACAGAATGCTCTAATTGTCATAATGTTTTACTAAAAAGATGTAGTAAATGTGGTGCTGCTAATCTGCCAAATTCAATAAAATGCCGGAAATGTGGCGCAGAATTTACTAAGCCTTCGCCGAAAGGTTTTAGCTCAAAACCAGAATATGACGCAGAGATGAGCTCTCAGCAAAAGGTAAAAACTGGATTACTGAATGCAATAAAAAATGCTAATTCGACTATTATTACTATAAATGGAGAAAGTGGGATTGGAAAAAATCTTGTACTTAGGTATACAATAAATGAATTAAAAAATGCGAAACTTATATGGTTGCATGGAACATGTTCTCAACTTTCACAGTTATCACCTTTTGGATATTTTCAGGATGTCTTGTTAACTTTTTTTAATGTAAATAATTTTTGTCCTGATACATTACAATTAAAGAAGAATTCTATTCGTTTTTTTCGACAAGACTTTCCTATGTTATCAAATAGTGAAGTTTTAGATTTATTAAATTTTCTTTATCCTGAGATTCTGGATAAATATGAAAATATTTACTTTAATAAAGCTAAAATGTTTCAAATAATGAAAAAAGTCTTTTTAACTATCGTAGAGAAAATTAAGGCTGTTTTTATAATAGATAGTTTTGAAAATATTGACGGAATGTCTTTTGATTTTTTACAAGAACTATTAAAAGATGATTATATATTAGAGAGATGTAAATTTATTATAATATCAAGAGTGATCAAACCCGGGCTTGGTTGTATAACCTCTCCTAAGTTGACGGCAGAAAACTATGTTGATTTAACCATTGCACCTTTTACAAAGATGCAAGTAGAGGCTCAAATAAGTCAATATCATAATTTTGAGGCAGGAGAAGATTTTATAAATTCTGCAAGTAAAGTCTCTGGTGGAAATCCTGCTGTAGTTGAACAACTTGTATTTCTGAATATAGATTCAAACAGAATGGGGCTTAAGCATATTTCTTATAACTCGTTAGAGGATATCATTGAAGCAAGATTAAGTATATTAAAACAAGATGATGCTCCTTCTTACAGAATGCTTATTGCAATGTCTGTGCTAGGTTCAAAATTCTATCCGGCAATGCTTGAACATTTTGATAGTAATTCTTCAATGGAATTTGAAAGAATTGTGGAATTACTTGTACAGCGCAGTTTTATTAACCAAGTTAATAATTTATCATTTGAATTCAAGAGCTATCAAATATGGAAGATAATTGTTTCTATTGTAAAGAATGATGATTGCTTTGAGGGAATTTTAAATATGTTATACGAAATTTTAAGTATATATAAGCAGTCTTCTGTTGCCTTGTTAGGCTATGTTGTTCAAAAGTTAAAGAATGAGGAACAAGCTTTTGAAATATGGACTCTTTTAATGAAACAGGCTTCTTATATTGGTGATATCGGGCTTTATATAATTTCACAAAAGCAAGCTTTAAAACTTATTGAAAATAAAACGAGTCCATATTACCAAAAAATTAAAAAGAACATTTATACGCGTGTAGGTAAACTTTTGGAGCCTATAGACCATGAAGCAGCGTTTGAATACTTGCAGCATGCAGTAATGATGTTGGATGATAATGAGGAATACGAGCATATAGAACTTCTCGGGTATCTTGCTTCTACCTCGTTGAAAAGCGGAAATTTTTGGGGAGCAATAGAATGTGCAGATAATGTGCTTAATAAAATACCGGAAGATATGGAGCTTGAACGAACCCTTGTTAAATCACGTCAGGTTAATCCTTTGGTAAAACTGGGTAATTACGGACAGGTAATAAATCTTATTGATACAGAAATTATGCCTGTATTTGAGAAATATCTTGCAAAAGGTAAGAATACTCAAGTTATATCAATTAAAGATTTGTATCAAACATGGTTAGATATATATTTTGAATTAGCTGAAGCCTTAACTTTTCAAGGTGATAACAGAATGTTTGACATTATAAAATTAATATTTGATATAATAGAAAAAAATCAAATTACGGATATGCTAATTTTATGTAAAGCTCATTTAGCGTTAGCATTAGCTAATACTATTAAGGGTGACTTAAAAACTTCGGAGAAGATTCTTGATGATATATTAAAAGAATACTCATTGGACAATATGGATGCTTTTGCCGTTTCGCGCTGGAATTTTATAGATATAGTTAATAAGTTCATGAAGAAAGATTATGATAGTCTATATACAGAACTGTTTAATGTAGTATCTTATGCGAATAATGTAAATGATAATTTTACAAAAAATATCTTGAAAACCCTTCTTGCAAAAATGCTTCGGGATAAAAATGAAACTAAAAAGTCTTTAGAGATTCTTGAAGAGCAGGTTGCATATTTTGCGCATGAAAAAGTTGCAACGGGAGTTTTGTTATCCTGGTATCTAATAGCTAAGATAAGGCTGGTTACAAGCGGTACGCAGTTTGCGCTTGATATTGCAACAAAAGCTCTTGATATAGCTCAGGGACCTAATATAAATAATTTTTATTTTATATGCCTGTTTAACCGCCTGATAGGTGAAATCTATATGGCAAAGCAGGATTTCGATTCTGCCAAAGTATATATAGAAAAATCAATATTTATAGCAAAACAGTTCAATCTTGAGAATATCTTAGTTAAAAGTTACATACTTTATGCAAAATTCTATCAGGAGCTGGCTCTTCCTAAATCAAGTCTAAGGGCAAATTATATAAAACAGTCTCTAAAAATGTTCCAATTAGCAAAGAATGTAAGCATTGTCTCCACTCATCCGCATTTGCAGAAACTTATAAAAAGCGAACTTTCGATACTTACATCGTTTTGTAAGCTAAATGGCATTATGCTTAAAAAGGGAACAAAATAAATAAGTTTTCTTTTTTATGTTAAAATTAAGAACAGGAATTAGGGAGGAATAAATGAAAGAGTCATATTTTCCGCAAGAGATAGAAAAAAAGTGGCAAAAAATATGGGAAGACAATAAAGCTTTTCATACACCTGACAATAGTGATAAGCCTAAATATTATGCACTGTCAATGTTTCCGTATCCATCCGGGAAACTGCATATGGGTCATGTAAGAAACTATACGATTACGGATGTAATAGCAAGGTTTAAGAAGATGCAGGGTTATAATGTTCTTCATCCGATTGGGTGGGACAGTTTTGGCCTGCCGGCTGAAAATGCGGCCATGCAGCATGGTGCAGATCCTGCAAAATGGACCGATGAAAATATTGCTTATATGACAAAACAGTTAAAGATGCTTGGTCTTTCTTATGATTGGGAAAGAGAGGTTACTACCTGCAAACCTGATTACTATAAGTGGACTCAATGGTTATTTATACAACTTTTTAAAAAAGGCTTGGCATATAAAAAAGAGGCGGCTGTAAACTGGTGCGAGCATTGTGGTACCGTATTAGCAAATGAACAGGTAATTGACGGAAAATGCTGGCGCTGTGATAACGTAGTAGAAAAGCGCTATTTATCTCAATGGTTTTTTAAGATTACCGATTACGCAGAAAGACTTTTAGAAGATTTGGATAAACTAAAAGGCTGGGGAGACAACGTTAAAACAATGCAAGCCAACTGGATTGGAAAATCTAAGGGTGCTATTTTTAGATTTAAGGTAAAAGAAATAGAGGGTCTGGAAGTCCCTGTATATACAACAAGACCTGATACCGTACATGGTATAACATATCTTGTTGTTGCTCCCGAATATAAAGACATTGAAAAACTTACTACGGCTGAAAACAAACAGGCAGTAGAAGAATATAGAGCTAATGCCAGAAAGATGTCAGAAATTGAACGTCTTTCAACAGAAAGAATTAAAACAGGGGTTCCATTAGGTACACATTGTATAAATCCGTTTACGGGCGAAGAATTCCCGTTATGGACGGCGGATTATGCACTTGTAGAATATGGAACGGGTGCTGTAATGGCAGTTCCTGCACACGATACGAGAGATTTTGATTTTGCAAAAAAATATAACCTTCCAATAAAAGTTGTTATCCAAAATCCGGAAAATCCATCAGACTGCAAAGATGCTGCATATACAGAAGAAGGTATTTTAGTAAACTCAAATGAATTCAATGGAATGAAAAATACCGAGGCAAAAGAAGCAATAACACAAAAGGCTGTGAATGAAGGTTTTGGAGAATTTAAAACCCAATATCGCTTAAGAGACTGGTTAATTTCAAGACAAAGATACTGGGGCGCACCTATTCCTGTTGTGTATTGTGATAAATGTGGAATTGTCCCGGAAAAGGAAGAAAATTTACCGGTAATGCTTCCAACAGATGTGGATTTTTCAGTCGTAGGAAAATCTCCGATTACAACATCCAAAACCTTTGAAGAAACTACCTGTCCTATTTGCGGCGGTAAAGCAAAACGTGAAATGGATACAATGGATACATTTGTATGCTCAAGCTGGTATTATTTAAGATATTCAGACCCTAAGAATACCAATTTGCCATTCTCCAAGGAACTTGTTGATAACTGGCTGCCCGTTGATCAATATGTTGGTGGAATTGAGCATGCCATCTTACATTTGCTTTATTCCCGCTTCTTTACTAAGGCATTAAAGGATTTGGGACTTCTAAGCTTTGACGAACCATTTAAAAATCTTTTAACACAAGGCATGGTTTTAAAAGACGGTTCAAAAATGTCAAAATCTAAGGGAAATACCGTTGATCCTGATGAAATATTTGAAAACTATGGAGCTGATACTGCAAGATTGTTTATACTTTCAGATTCACCGCCGGCAAGAGACTTTGATTGGTCGGATGCAGGCGTTGAAGGATGCTATAAATTTCTTAACCGTGTGTGGAGACTGGTCAGCGATAATCAGAATAATATTACCAAGGACTATAACCTCGTATTTCCGCTTACACGGGAGAATGATGATTTAGTGAGAACCGTTCATATGGCAATAAAGGGTATTACTAATGATATTGCAAATGATTTTCAGTTTAATACAGTAATTTCCAAATACAGAGAACTTACAAACGCTATTTACGATTGGCGCGGTAAAAAGTCTGATTTTTCGGCAGAAGATAAAAATGTATTGAGTTTTGCAATAATATCCTTAATTAAGCTTATGGCTCCGGTAACGGTTCATATGTCGGAAGAAATCTGGCATGACTTGGGATATAGAAGTTCTATTCATAGTGAAAAATGGTGTGAATGGGATGATAATTTAGCAAAAGCAAGTAAAATTACTCTGGTAGTCCAGGTTAATGGAAAAGTAAAAGACAAAATAGAAGCGGATGAAGGGGTAAATGATGAAGAACTAAAAGCAATTGCATTATCCAGCGAAAAAATTAAAGAATTAACCGCTGGAAAAGAAATTGTAAAAATGATAGTTGTTCCTAAAAAACTTGTGAATATTGTAATAAAATAAAATTAGAAAAGAGGTTCTAGTTAAATTACAGGAACCTCTTTTTTGTAGTGAGAGTAGTGGCACAGCGAAAATGCGTTGAGATATGTAGAAGAGCCACTTGAAGAACTCAAAAAAATAGAAACAGCCTTGCTTTTGGAATATTAGATCTCTTTTAATCAAACATATATGGATTCGCCCTACGTCAAGCGTGTTAGTTCCTTGGCTCTGCAGGATTGAGCTCCAGGCGGGCATAATGTCTCGTTAAAAATTTGTTTATAAAAATAATCACTTTCTCCTAACAAAAAACAAAATTGCAATAGACAGCAGTGAATGCACGTGAGAGCTGAAAATTTCGATTTTGCGTGTAGAGTGAAGCGTGTGGGGTAAAAAGAGTTTATTGACGTTATTCTGGGGGTAAATGTAACTGGTTTGTCGCTTTACATCCAGGCTTTGCTTCATTCTGAGTGTGAAAACGGTCATTTTGTGAGCACGAAGAATCTCGTTGATTTTTGGGGCTGTTTGGAGGAGATTCTTCGATTGCTATTGCTTCCTCAGAATGACGGTACTCTGGGAAGTTGGACTACCATCCATTCACAAGAAAAATCTTATGCAAGATGACTTTTTATTTTATTGTCTAGTCAACTTTTTTATTCTAACGAAGGTTAATTTGTTGTCGAGTCTTGCCTTTTAATTGCGTTTTTAAACTGGACAGTTGTGCTGTGGAGAGCGGAGGAGGTGTACTTGCCGTGGCACACAGCTTGCTCTTTTTATATTCTTTTCTGTGATTTCGGGTCCAAGATATCTCTTATCGTATCTCCTAACAAGTTAAACGAAAGTACTGCAATGAATATCAAAAGTCCGGGTGTCAAAAGCCAAGGTCTGTATAAAATATTTGTGAACTCTTGCGCTTCTTTGAGCATATTTCCCCAGCTTGCGTCCGGCTGTTGAATCCCGAGCCCTAAAAAGCTCAGGCCGGATTCCGCAAGAATATATGAAGGTACGCTCAAGGTCATTGCAATTATCACATAGCTTGTTGTTTGCGGAAGAATGTGTTTCAAAATTATTCTCAAATTAGATGCACCCATTGTTTTTGCAGCCTGAACAAATTCTTCATTCTTAATAGACAGAACCATTCCTCTTACGACCCTTGCAAAACCCGCCCAACCGATTAGTGCAAGGATTACGACAATCAGAGCAAACCTCTGGACGCTTGTCATTCCGCTCGGAAGAATTGCCGCAAGTATGATTAAGAGGTAAAAACTCGGTATTGCCATAACTGCTTCTGCAAACCGCATCATTAGGGTATCAATGACACCCCCGAAATAACCGGAGATTCCGCCGTACAAAAGCCCTATAGGGAATACGACAAGAAGAGCAAGAAAACCCACTGTCATAGAGATCCTGCCACCAAAGAGGAGTCTTGAAAACACGTCACGTCCGTTAATATCAGTTCCCAGCAGGTACAGCTCTCCGCCGTCTTGAACTCCAAACAGGTGCCCGTTCTTAAAGAAAGTCAAATAGTATTTTTTGCACCTGTCCTGTTTAAATACTGTCTGCATAAGTGAGGGTTCAAATTCTCTTATGTAATTGTATGTATAAGGCCGGGAGAGCTTTCCGCATTCATCTATTGTATAGATTTTAGACGGTGGAGCATAAGCCATATCTCTATTTGCGTATGTATTTGAATATGGTGCAATAAAATCCGCAAAAAGGATTATAAGATATAAAAGGGCAAGTATTATAAAAGCCGTTTTTGCAAACTTATCCTGAAAAATTTTCCTAATCAGCTCCATTTTTGCCTCCTCTAACCCTCGGATCCGTAATCATCAATAGAATATCTGCTATAAGGTTCCCCAGAATAAGCATAATTGTTCCCATCATTAATGATGCCATAACAAGGTTTATATCTGATTTCATAACAGCTTCAAGTATAAGCCTTCCAAGCCCCGGATATTGAAAAACATACTCGGTAAGCGCTGCGCCGCTCAAAAGTCCTGCAAATTCAAACCCGAGAAGAGTTATCATAGGATTAATCGCATTTCTTAGAGCGTGTTTAAACAAAACCTTTCCTTCGCTTAAACCTTTTGCCCGCGCAAATTTTACATATTCGCTGTCTAAAACTTCAAGCATATTTGCTCTCATCTGCCTTTGCAAACCTGAAAGAGAGATTGTAAATAAAACAATCACAGGCAGGACAAGATGTTTTGATATATCAAGAATTTTGGCCCCAAAACTCATTTCTGAAAAATTCCAGCTTGTAAGTCCGCCGACCGGAAAGCAGCCAGTTTTTACCGCAAAAATTAAAAGCAGTATTGCAAAGAAAAATGACGGAATCGCCATTCCAATACTTGAAATCACTGTTAAAAACCTGTCAAAAGCCGTCTCCTTATGCACGGCGGCTAAAATCCCCAGCGGAATTCCAACAGACCAGGTCATAAAAATTACTATTATTGTCAAAAGCAGAGTATTCGGAATACGTTCTTTTAATTTTGTTGAAACCTTTTCTCCGGCCGAGGTGTACCCCAAATCCCCCTTAATAAAAGATTTTGCCCAGGAAAGGTATTGTATATAAATTGGTTTGTCAAGATTCAGCCTTCTC
>CALUQF010000024.1 GCA_944322835.1 Candidatus Gastranaerophilales bacterium
TTTCTTATCAGCAAGCTCAATACATTTGGCTTCATATTCTTTTAGAATATCATCTATAATATAACGTTCACTTCCATCAAGTTTGTGTGCCTCCATGTTATTCAGAGCTGTGTTCTTTGCTTCGCTCAAAATTTCACTATGGAATTCAGCAATGAAAGGATATTTTGATTTTAATAAGTCACATTAGGGGTAAAAGCAAGAAATGGAGCACATTTTGGACGCAAAAATGTACAAAAACAATCAGCCCCCACCCTAACCCTCCCCCGTGGAGAGGGGATGCGCGGAACTTGTTGACCAGCTGCAAGAAATAACAAGGCGTACGCCGCGAACGTGGTGCGTAAGCACCCATAGTGAGCGTAAGAGAACCGGCTTGCCGGTCTGGCCGTAGAGGTTAAAAACAATTTAACCCCAATGCCCGACAGGGCATAGAAAACAGCTGCGTGTTTTCTCTTTCTTTTGCCTACTTTTCTTTCTCTTTTCTATCGCAAAAAAAGAGAAAGAAAAGTAGGGGTAAATAAAAGGTTAAAAAGCAATATGCATAGACCTTAGAATACAAAAAACAAAATCCTAATGTAACACAATGGGTATTGTGTTACATTAGATTTTTACGTTTACATTATACATCTACGGCATAAATCGAGTAAAACTTTAGGAAATTGAAAATAATTTTTACATTTCTTAATATTGGGGCAATTCTAATATTATTCTGAACTTTATATATATAGTGTAGTGAATAAAAGGTGTAGAATTATGTTTAATTACGGAATGTATGGTTATCCAATGACGGGAATGGGATATGGAAATATGCATCAGTATTTCAAATCAAGGTATGGAAATGAAAATGATTTTAGAACTCAGCCTTACTGGCAGGAATATCCAAAGCCGGTTTTACCTGTGCCGAAAGAAAGTGTAAAGCCTTCTTTCTTTAAAAGACTTTTAAATAAAATTGCAGGTTAATTTTTTCCTTTAATTTAATTTATTCATGTTATTATTAAAATGAATAAGTTAATTTTAGGAGTACGTTATGGCTAAAGATAGTAGTTTCGATGTTGTATCAGAGTTTGATAAGCAGGAGCTTGTTAATGCTGTTGATCAGGTAAAAAGAGATTTAAGTTCCAGGTTTGATTTAAAAAACTCAAATTCTACAATTGATTTGGAAGCTGATAAAGCGATTACTATTACTACAAATGATGAAATGAAATTAAGAAATATATATGATATTTTACAGTCAAAACTCGTTAAAAGAGGGTTGAGTATAAAAATTCTGGATCCTCAAGCTATTGAAAATGCACTTGGCGGGAATGTCAGACAAGTATTTAACCTTAGAAAAGGGTTAACTCAAGAGCTTGCAAAAAAGATTGTTGCTGATATAAAAGAGTCTAAATTGAAAGTACAAGCTTCTATTCAAGGCGAACAAGTCCGGGTTACCGGGAAAAGTAAGGATGATTTACAGGAAGTAATACAGATTCTCAGAAAAAATGAGGATAAGTATGATTATCCTCTGCAGTTTACAAATTACAGATAATCATGACTAATATTGAAAATACAATAGATAGAATACAAGAATTAATTGAGTCTGATACGGAACAGCAGCTTCGGGATGAACTTAACAGTTACCATTCCGCTGATTTGGCAGACATTTTTCAACAGTTAAAACCGGAAGAAAGACTCAAATGTATTACGCTTGTAGATGAAGAAAAAGCTGCGGATGTTATAGAATACCTGCCGCCTCAGCTCCAAGTCGAAATTCTTGGCGATATTGATACCGAGCTTGCATCCAGACTTATTTCTAAATTACCCCATGACGAAGCAGCAGATGTTCTGGGGGATATGGAAGAGGATGAGACGCAAGCATATTTAGATCAATTGCCAAAGAAATTTTCTTCTGAAATCCGTGAACTATTAACTTACAACGAAGATACAGCCGGTGGTATTATGACGCCGCTTGTATTAACTGTATATGACAATATGACAGTTAAGGAGGCTTTGGAGACAATTAGGATTAAGGCTGAAAAAGAAAACATGGAGCTTTATTACGTTTATGTCGTTGATAAAAATAATCATCTTGTGGGTGTAGTTTCTTTAAGAAACTTAATTACAGCACCAATGGATTTAAACATTTCTGACATTATGTCAAAAGATATTGTAAAAGTACATGTTGATGATTATCAGGGCCATATTGCGGATATTTTTATGAAATATCAATTTAATGCTTTGCCTGTCGTTGATTTATACAATCACCTAAAAGGGATCGTAACCTGGGATGATGTGCAGGATATTGTTGAAGAAGAAACTACAGATGAAATTTTAACATCCTCAGGTATTGTTACAGATTTGGGCGATGAAGATGATGATTTACTTACAGGAAGCCTTGCTCATTCAATAAAGGCTCGAATACCTTGGCTTTTTATTACTCTTATTGGTGAATTTATTGCAGTAACAGTTACAAATAAATTTGATAATACTTTTACTGCGTTACCGATAATAGCAGCTTTTATGCCCCTTTTGGCGGGTTTAGGCGGCAATATTGGAACGCAAAGTATTACGCTTATGGTTCGCGGTATGTCAACCGGACAAATTTCTTTAAGTTCCGGCTGGCATCATATTATGCGGGAAACTATTACCGGATTAAGTATCGGAGTAATATTCGGAATTTTGGTTACTATTGTTACGTGGGGCTGGCAGCATAATCTTGAATTAGGTTTAATTGTTGGTGTTGCGATGTCTCTTAATATGACAATAGCCACTATGATAGGAACTTGTACTCCTTTGGTTTTAAAGAAAATGAAAATAGATCCGGCAGTAGCTTCCGGCCCTGTAATTGCTACTACTATTGATGTGATTGGACTTGCTGTATATTTAACACTGGTAACCTGGTATTTGATGAGTATTTGAAATAGTATTTACTGCATGGTTTTTTATTTGGTATAATTATCTTATGATTATTAAACTTACACAAGCACACATAATTGGCGCCTTTATTTCTTATTTATTGGGAGTTTTTATTGTTCCAATGGTAATTGAGTTCTCCCAAAAGGAGGGTTTGGTTGATTTACCGAATGAACGAAAGATTCATAAACTTCCCATATCACGCCTGGGCGGTATTGCTATATGGTCAAGCGCAATGCTTACTTTTTTGTTTTTGGTATTGTTAAGCTATTATCCTTATGGAAGCCTTCTTTCAGGAATCCTCTTGGGTGGGTCATTAATGTTCCTTCTGGGGCTTGTAGATGATATTTATAATCTTGATGCTAAATTTAAATTAGTCATACAGTTGTCAATAGCTACGATTGTTTACCTTTTAGGGGTGCAAATTGATACAATATTTAACCCGTTCGGAGGAGTTATACATCTTGGAATATTTTCGTATCCGATAACATTATTATGGATTGTGGGTATATCAAATGCTGTGAATTTTATTGACGGAGTTGACGGATTAGCAGGGTCTGTTATTACCGTAAGCTCAATTACATTGGCGCTAATTGCTGTAGCAGTGACACCGGCCCAGCCAATTACGGCATTGATTGCATTTATTCTTGCCGGTTCAATGCTGGCTTTTCTTACATATAACTTTAATCCGGCCAAAATCTTTATGGGTGATTCAGGAGCTCTATTCTCCGGGTTTTTGCTTGCAACACTGTCTATTGCGGGTGTAATGAAAGGTGCTGCACTTGCGGTATTATTGCCATTTTTAGTTCTGGCTGTGCCAATTATGGATATTACTTATTCCAGCTTAAGACGGATTATGAAAGGCAAATCACCATTTGTTGCGGATGCTGAACATATTCATCATAAGCTGCTAAAAGCTGGTTTTTCGCAGAAGAAAACAGTTGCAATTTTAACATCCGTTGCTATTGTTGGAGGTGCTGTGGCTACATATTTTACGGGAACGCTAAAAAATTATTTTATTTATATTGCTGTGTTGATATTGATTATGGTTATATTGAGTGTTATTAGTGTTATGACTAAACCGAAACCGATAGAACCGCATGATGAGAGTTTGTAAAAAATAAGGCGGCAAAGTCAACTGACTTTGCCGCCTTATTTTTTAAGTATTTTCTTCGTCATCCAGATAACGATAATCCATCATGCTCCCTTCGTATTCTTGAATATCATCACCATAGAACAGTGACATGTTGTTAACAATTCTATTTCTATCTTCAATTTTTTGTTTTTCTATTTCTGAGTTGACCCCGTAAGCATTAATCTCCTGGTTAGTAACCTTTCCGTCTTTATTCGCATCAATGTCATCAAAATGAGCTAATACTGTTTCTTGTAAGGAAGTACTTAGGCCGGAAGAAGCTCCGAGTGACATAATCTGTTCTCTTGTCAAGCCCTGGGTTGCCATATTATTCATAAGTTTTTGTATTTCATCAGCTGAAATTGTTCCGTCAGCATTTTTATCTATACTATTAAAATTATTTGTTAAATATGAAGCAAACGTTGCACCATAGCCTGTATTTGTAATATTTGTATTTGTTAAGGCCGAATTTAAATTCTCTAAAGTTACGCCATTTTCATACTGGCTTGCTATAAGTGAAAAAGAATTTGTTAAACCCGCATTTATTCCGGAGAATAAAGAAGATCCATCTAGTCGTTTGCTCATAATATATCTCCTTGTGTTTGTTTATAGTTGTACATATTCAGTTTAATTATTTTTTACAAAAAGTCAATCATATAAAAATATGAGAAAGTATTTTCTAGAAATTGGTGTTTATATTTTTGTGTGTTATAATGTTCACAAAGGATATAAACTTATGTTCAAACGTAAATGTAAAATAACTTTTATAACGCACGGGGCAACTGTTCATACGTTAGATGGAATTATCTGTGATACTGAAAAATACCCGAAATTGAATGAATTCGGTGAAGAAGAGATGGAGAAAGTGTGTGAATACCTTGAAAATAGAGCTGTAGCATACGATACAATATACACCAGCTCTTCTGCAAGATGCACACAGTCTGCACAGATTATAGCTAAATTGTTTAAGAAAAAAATTACAACAATTGATCTTCCTGCCAGAAACCACGGAGAATGGAGCGGAAGATCTTATGAGGATTTTTTCGATCAGTTCGGGCCTGAGGCTATTATTCAAAAACCCAAGGGCGGAGAATCTCTGGAAGATTTTAATAAACGTGTTTCGGATGTGATAGACAGACTTGTTGAAGAAAATAGAGGAAATCGTATAATAGTAGTTACAACACCTGATGTTGTGCAGTCTGCAATCGCAAAGACTCTTGAACTTACTCCGGTTAATCAATTCAAAAATCTTATAAAGACCGGAACTTTAACCCAAATTAGTTATTTTGAAGGTGATTGGTCAAGTGTTATATATTCTGACCATATGCCGACCTAAAGTATAAGGTTGTAATTTAATGAAAAATATAATTGTCCTCTTGTTATTAGTCCGGCTTGTAACGGCAATACCTGTGTTAGCAGATTCTATTCAGTATGGATATAACGCACGAGGGAATTATGTTCCAACTTCCATTGGAGGTGATAGAATTCAATATGGATACAATGCACAAGGAAACTATGTTCCAACCTCCATTGGCGGTGATAGAATTCAATACGGATACAATGCACAAGGAAACTATGTTCCAACCTCCATTGGCGGTGATAGAATTCAATACGGATACAATGCACAAGGAAACTATGTTCCGACTTCCATTGGAGGTGATAGAATTCAATATGGATACAATGCTCAAGGAAACTATGTTCCAACCTCTGTCGGCGGTAATAGAATTCAATATGGATACAATGCTCAGGGGAATTATGTACCTGTTGGTATAAGAGATTAATTAAAACTTGTATAATAAAAAGATTGATGATATTATTTATATGTAAAGCGGTATCGTCTAGTGGTTAGGACGGGAGATTCTCATTCTCCAAACAGGGGTTCAATTCCCCTTACCGCCGGTTACTTTTTCTTTACTAAAAAGAAAAAGTAACCAAAAAGAAAAGAACATATTGTCGGCAGACATTTTATAATCCTACAGTATTGAATAAAAATACTTGGTCTGCCTCTTAAGTTTAACTACAAGATTATTGTAAAGAGGGATTAAATTTACTTTGACTTTTTTGTCAAAGCTCCCCTCAGAAAACGTAATATTTATTCACCTTTACTTTGGCAGAGTCCTTATCACTATTATTCTGAAAATTATTTCCTATACGCTGTCTCTTTTATTCTTGTATCTAAAGAAGAAATAAAATAAAGCCAAAAATCCAAATAGTGTGAAAAAAGAACCGACAAGCGCTGTATATTCATACCCCATTGCATGTGCAATAGGGATTCCGCCAGCGTATGCACCGATTGCATTTCCAAGGTTAAAAGAAATCTGCGAACAGCAGGCGCCCAACATTTCTCCGCCTTGCGCATTTTTTATTAAAAGTATCTGCTGCGGAGCTGATACTCCGAATAAGCAGGCCGTACATACGCACATTAATATTACTGATACAAAAGGATTTGAGCCGAACAAGAATATTAAAATTAACGATATGAATGCGCTTAATTGAATAAAACCGGCGGTTAGTGATGGTGAATATTTATCCGAGAGTTTTCCGCCCAGAAGGTTTCCTATATACATTCCGAAACCAGCAAGAATCATGAGCAATGAAACATATTTAGGTTCAATATCGGAAAGATTAACAAGAAGCGGATTTATATAGCTATACCAGCAAAAAATTCCTCCGTTTCCCATTACAACAGCAAAGATTAATAACCACGGAGCAAGAGACTTAAATATTTTAAACTGGCCTCTAAATCCCGTATCAGGAAGCGGTTTAAGATTCGGAATCAATTTTAGAACCGAATATAAAATAAACAGCCCCAGTATTCCTATCAGAAGAAAAATTATTCTCCACGAAAAATTATGGCTTAAAAAAGTCCCGAATGGAATTCCTGCAAGATTAGCAATAGTCATGCCGGATACCATTGTTGCAACAGCCTGCGTTTTCTTATCTCTGTCTGCAAGTTTGTCTGCTACAATTGCCCCGACACCGAAAAATGCTCCGTGAGGGAAACCGGCAATAAATCTCAAGGCGCATAAAATATAATAATTCCAGGCAAAGGCCGAGAGAAAGTTTGCAATTGTAAAAATTGAAACAAGAGTTATCAAAATAGTTTTCAAAGGTTTTGTCCGGCCTAAAATAACGAGAAGAATCGAGCCTACAACAACTCCCAGCGCGTAAAACGAAATAAAGTTTCCTGCGCTTGAAATTGATACCCGCATAGATTCTGCAGTATCAGGTAAAATTCCCATCATAACATACTCTGTCATTCCAAGTCCGAAGGTCCCATAGGCAAGGGGTAACAAACATTTACTCTTTCTCATTTTTCCTTATATTCCAAAAATGTTTTTTGTGAACTTTGTTCTTTAATTTTTCTTTTGCATACTCAATGGCATCAAGTTCTGAATAGAAGATTTTTTCTTCTTCTGTAAGAGCAATAATCCCATGCGCGTCAAGTTGTTTTTCAACTTCGGCACTTTTCAGCACAAGAAGAATTTTAATTTTCTGGGCGCGGAGCCTGATTATAATATCTTCAAGCGCAAAGATAGCAGAGATATCCAGCAGGTTTTCAGAAGAATAATCAAGGATAAGAATTTTTGTTCCCCAAACATCTTCAAATTGTGAAATCAGTTGGGTTGCGGAGCCAAAAAAGAACTGCCCGTCAATATGCACAACCCTGATTTTGTGTTTGTAATCCTTATCCAGAAGTTTTTCAAGTTTTTCTATATCTTTATCGTAAACAGTTTTATGAATAAGTTTTGCACTATCTGCTGTCCTTTTTGCATAAAGAAGAGCTGCACAGGTAATTCCGGCGCCGACTGCAACAATAAGGTTATAGAATACTGTTAATATGAAAACAACTGCTAAAACATACAAATCATCTTTTGGCGCGAGCTTAATAACCTTTAGAAGCTTAATGTCTATAATATCGTATCCAATTTTAATCAAAATTCCTGCAAGCACGGCAAGCGGGATTTGAGCTACAAATCCGGAAAGCTTAAATAATAGAATTATTAAAATTATAGGATTAATAACAGCCGTCAATTTTGTAGTCGAGCCTGTATTAATCGCTGCAACAGTTCTCATTGTAGCCGCAGAGCCCGGAAGTGAACCTGTTAAGGCGCAAACCATATTCCCGATACCCTGTCCTAAGAGCATAGTTTTTGATGAAGTTTTTGTTTTTATAAGAGAATCAGCCACAAGCACTGTAAGCAAACTCTCCGAAGAAAGAACAATTGCAAGCATTACTGCATAACTGAAATATGTAATAACTTCGTGCAAATGAGCCTTAGGTAAAGTTAGAGCCGGCATGCTGACCGATATTTCTGAAATTCTCTCTACATTCAACCCCATTTTTATCGAAATAAAAGTACAGATAACAAGCGCTATAGCTTGTGAAGGTATAATTTTATTAAACTTTTTAGGAATAGCAAACACGATTAAAAGAGTCAATGCCCCGATAAATAAGGCTTGTAGATTTATATTATCTAAATTCTGAAACAAAGCAGTAATGCTGTTAATTGTATTTGACATAACAGGACAGCCAATAAGCGGGTTTATCTGCATAATTATAATAATCACCCCGACTCCGTTCATAAACCCTGAAATTACGGGATACGGTACATATTTGACTATAGCAGGGAGCGAAGTCAAGCTTAATACAATCTGTAGAATACCTGCCATAAATATAACAAGGATTACGGAAGAAATGTCAGCATTCAACGCGTGCATGATTGAAGCAATAACAATTGTAACAGGGCCTGTGATACCGGAGACAAGCGGGACTTTAGCACCGATAATTCCTGCAATAAAACAGAGTATAATTGCACCCCAAACACCTGATGATGCTCCGAACCCTGTTGCAACTCCAAAGGCCAGAGCCTGTGGAAGCGCTACTATCGCAGAATTAAGTGAACCTAAAATATCTCCTGCAAATATCTTTAATCTGGTTTTAATCATAAAATAATACTAACATAAAATATCTTTTGTGCATTCTAAAGCAATATCACTTACAAAATCCATATCATTTTCTTCAATAATCAAAGGCGGGTTAAAGTAAATTACATCACCCAGCGGACGCAGGAGAACGCCTTTGCCCAGAGCTTTTTTGTAAATCTGATAACCGGTTCTCTTCCTGTAATCTAACGGCTCTTTTGTTTCTTTACTCTTAACAAGCTCTATTGCGTTTATTAAACCGATAGAGCGGATTTCGCCGACATTTTCCAGGGGAAGAAATTTTTCTTTTATTATCTTATTGAAATAGAGCGCTTTCTTATTAGCTTTTTCAATAATATTTTCATCTCTCAAAATCTTTAAGACTTCAATTGCAGCTGAGCAGGTAAGCGGGTTTCCGGCGTATGTGTGGGAATGCATAAACGCTTTACCTTTTAGATAATCGTCATAAAACGCATCATAAATTTCTTGTGTCGTAATTGTAATTGACATGGGCATATAACCTCCTGTCAGGCCTTTTGAAAGACACATAATATCTGGGCTTACTCCGGCATGGTTAAATGCAAACATTTTTCCTGTTCTTCCGTATCCTGTGGCGATTTCGTCCGCAATCAGATGAACATTGTATTTATCGCATAATTCTCTTAATTTCTTAAGATATAGAGGCGGATAAATTTTCATTCCGGCAGAACCTTGCAGCAGTGGCTCTACAATAATAGCAGCAGTCTCTGTACCATATTCTTCAAACGCTTTTTCTGCATTTTTGAAACACTCACAGATGCAGTCCGCCCCCTCTCCTTGAGGAGAGGGCTGGGGTGAGGTGTAAACTGTTTCACAATGTCCGGCGCAATGCTTGCCCCAAGGACACCTATAGCAGTCAGGCCCCTCAATCCTTACTACATCTATAAGTATCGGTTTATATAATTCCGAATACAAATCTACTCCGCCGACAGAGAGCGCTCCTATGGTTTCGCCGTGGTATGCATCAGTAAGCGCCATAAAGCGTTTTTTCTCAGGGTGTCCGCTCTGGTAGTGGTATTGAAAACTCATTTTCAATGCCATTTCTACGGCGGCTGAGCCATTGTCTGCAAAATTGAATTTGCACAAACCCTCCGGCAAAACTTTCATTAATTCCTGACAAAGAGTTATGGCAGGTTTGTGGGTAAAGTTTGCAAAAATAACGTGCTCTAAAGAGTCAAGCTGTTTTTTTATTGCGGAATTAATCCTCGGGTTTGCATGTCCTAAAAGATTGCACCACCAGGAACTTATAACATCTTTGTAGCATTTCCCGTCTATATCATATAAATTTATTCCTTCTCCCCGCTCAATTACTATAGGCGGAAGTGTTTCATAATCTTTCATCTGTGAGCAGGGGTGCCAAATATATTTCAAATCCTCTTTTTGCCAGTCCATAATCCCTCCAAAAGCTCTATGTCTTTTTGATTTTTTTCTACCTCTGCAACAACCCTTATTCCGGTTAAATACTCTATCTGCTCTAAATTATCCAGATGCATAAAATTATTCCGCTCAAAATTGTTGAGGATAATTCCTCTAATCTCGATTCCGTTATTTTTTGCGTATTCAACCGTAAGCAGAACAGAATTAATCGTTCCGAGTCCTGCATCTGCAACGATAACAACAGGTGCTTCCAGCTCCTTGATTAAATCTTTAAGCAGATACTTTTCTCCGTTTTGCAGTCTCAAAGGGCAGGTAATCCCTCCGGCACCTTCGGTTAGGATATAGTTGTACTTATCCGCAAGCCTTTTGTAATGGCCCAAAATCTTTTCAGTATCAATATAATCTCCTGCCCTTACACTTGCCAGATGCGGAGAGATAGCTTCTTCCCACCAATAAGTTACACACTCCTCCGGCTCTTGAGTAAGGTTTGCATTTCTCACTACGTAATTAACATCACTCTCCTCAAGCCTTCCGTTAAGCCCCCTTTGGGCACCACTTAGAACAGGTTTAAAGTATGCACAATTCAATCCCGCGTTTTTCATGCTTTTTAAAATCAACGCTGAAATATAAGTTTTTCCAATATCGGTACCTGTTGCCGTAACAAAAAGATTCATGCCATAATATTAGCACTAATGTTTTGTAATGTATAGTTTTCGTTTCTTTTGATAAAATTTTGAAAATTTTTATTGCTGTAAGTATAAATTTTATTGATGTTATGCCTCTTATTCTTTCCATTCCTTTGAACTTAGCTTTATTTTGATACCCAAAATCCTTAAAACTTTGGTCTTTATCTTGCCCTGATATTCATTTTTTATTGAAAAAAGCTGTTTTAAAAAAGGCTCATGATTATCAGGCGCCGCCGAATTTTCGTAATCCCGTTTTAATTCCTCATAAATCGCGGTATGTTTTGCATACTCCCACCATTCATCTTTGAACTTGTTTCCACAGCCCTTGAAAGCTGGTTTTAATCCTGTTAAGTGAACTATTACAGGATTCTTGCGCACAGCAAGGTAATCCTCTTCCTCACCTCCGCTAAACTCATAATATCCACCTCTCCACCAGGTATCCATATAATTATATTTAGAACTCAATACCAGCTTGTTTTCGTCAGCAACTTTATTGATAGAATCCTGATCACAAAACTCTATTATTTTTTCATTGTTCTTGGCAAAATCAATAACTTTTTCAAAAAACTTTTCTTTTCTGCAATAATCGCAATTAAAAAGCAGCATGCCGGAATTTACATAAACAGGGCTTTTCATCTCTAATCTTTTGACGTACTTATGTACCCCCCAGACATCTTTAACTCCGGCCAAAAATTTTCCGCTTAAATCCAAAGAAAAAAGTTCGTCCAAATTCCCTCTTACAAGCGTATCACAGTCTAAGTACAAGATTTTATCCAAATCCGGACAGCTCACTGGAAGTTTTATTCTAAACCAGGCCTGAATTGTTACCCAGTGGGAAAGCGTAAGAGAAGAAAAATCTTCTTCATTCATCTTGAGTAATCTTAATTTTCCGCCTGCGTTTTTTAATTTTTCGATATTCTCATCAGTAAGTTTTGAATACATAATAATAAATTCAACATCACTGTTATGCTCGAGAGCACTCTGCATAGAAACAATTGTCTGGTTAACATACTTATCATCAGGCGCATAGGCTATATTTATTTTCATCAGCAAAACTCCTTAATAATGTATTCGTAAAAAGTCCCCTCTGTTTTTATTTGTTTTTCTTTTGTCAAAACCGACTGCTTGTGAGTAAGCTTATGTACTCCGCTCATTTTTTTTATCTCCCTCCAGCGCTCGTTGGAAAACGGCTTCAAAAGTTCGCCCTGAAACCTTTGCACAGGAATAAAACTAAAAAACGGAACCTTATCAAAAATCTCTTTGTTTTTCTGCGTAACCATTGTAAAAGCGTGCAGGAATGTAAAATAATTAACCAGAAACCGATTTTCTTTCCAATAATATATTAAAGCCGAAAGAGTTTGTTTCAAAATTATATTATCAGGTTTAGCGCTAATAAAATAACTTGCCATATTTAACCCGTCAAGGTCTGTTTTTAAATCGTTTTGAAAAACAAATAAATCCGCTTCTGTTATGTAATCAGGAAGTTCCTCCGTTAATAACACGGTAGCATCGATCCAGATTCCGCCATGCTGAATTAAAAGACATGTTCTTAAAATATCTGAAAAGAAAGCCGTTTTAATAATCCCTTTTTCCTTTAGTTCCCAAAAAATTTCAGGAATATCAACATACTCTCTCACATTTTCAGGTGTAAGCAGAATTCTTTCTCTATTACCTTTAAACTTTTCAACACTGTTTAAGCATGCCTGCACAAGCGGAGGAATAGAGCCGTCTTTGCTTTCCCAATACTGCCAAATCGGGCGCATTCCCTCTTCCGGGGGATTGCTCTTCTCCCTCTCCCCATGGGAGAGGGGCGGGGTGAGGGGACAGCTTTTACAACCCTTATTTACATACTTACGCAAATAAAACTTTGCCCAGTTTCCTTTCAAAATCCTTCGGATTTTCCTATCAATAACAAAAACTTCCAGACAAATTTTTATAATCGAATTAACCAATTGGCAGAACAAAGATTTTAAAATCATTCGCCCTCCAAAATATCAAGTATTTGCGGGTACTCCTTAAGAATAATTTCATAAGCGTCTTCCAAAGAAGTTCCAACCCCTTTTTTGTTGATTTTGCAAAGCCCGTACTCTTGAGAATTTTCAACATAATCAATTGATTCGGAATACCCTTTAACAAGCCTTGTTTTATATCCGTTCAAAACAGCCATAGCCCATAGCCAGATATCATCATGAGTCGGAAGAAGTTTTTTGATTAAATCCTCATCACAAACATCCTTATAGAAACAATCCGGCGGATAAAGAACTGCGCCATAGCCGGTAAGCCTGTTTTTAAAACTTGCTTTTCCCCTGTTTTTATCCAAATACAATTCTCTGGTTTTTGCCCAGCAAATTCTCTTATTTTCAACTCTCAAAACATCACACCTGTGCGCCTGAATTTCATCTTTATGCTCCAAATATGATTTGTAAAGCGTCTCAACTGTATCCGGCGCATAATAAATATCATCATCGACAGTTATAATAACAGCCTTCGGATATTTCTTTAATGCCGGAATAATTTTTTTATAAGAGCGGATATCTCTATACCAGTCTATTGTTAAGCCGAACTTTTGCAAATCCAAAAGCTCCTGCGGCAAGTCGTTTTCCCCATTCGGAAACTGTTCCGGCGCAAGCCAGAGGATTACCATATCCGGTTTCAGAGTCTGTGTTAAAAGAGTTTTTATTGTTTTAACAACAATATTTATTCTTTCAGGAAAACTCGTCAGAGAAACAATAAGGGGTATCTCTCTTTTTTTATCAGTAATTCCGCATTCTTTCAGAGCTATATTTTTCGGTTTACAGTTCTTTTTAATTCTGATTAGTAAACCAAATAAGTTTATTATAATATGACCGTCAAAGTACTGAATAAGTTTCACTCATCAATTCCTTATATGTTTTCATAATATCATTAGGAGTAACATTTTCACCGACAAGAGTTTTTGCCGGATACAGAGTTTCATCCGACGCCCACATCTCATCGCATCCTGCATAAAAAATTCCGACGACCGGTACAGAAAGAGCATTTGCAAAATGTAAAGTTCCGGTATCTACCGTAACACATTTCCCGCAGATTTTCAAAATATTTGCAAGCTCCGGAAAAGATGTACACCCAACTAAGTCAATAAAATCAAAACACCCTGTTTTTCTTAAATCAGCAGAAAATTTTTCGGCAGTTTTTCCGGCTCCCGTAAGTACGGGAGTTAAACCTTCATCATGCATAAGCCCGATTAGTTCAGCGCAATCATTTACCCTCATATCTTTTTTATAAAAGTTGCTTGTTGTACATAAAACAACAGGATTTTTAAGCCCCTTAACCATATTTACGACAGCAGTATCGGTTTTCGGAGGATAATATTTTATAGGCAGATTTTTATGTTCGCCTGTTAAAGCCTCAATCATTCCGCCCCATTTATCTTTCATATGAATATAATCTTTAAGCTTAAACGGCTCTTTTGTATGCCAGATAAAACTTTTGTTATGCGAGATAATATGTTTTGCTCCGATTAGACGTGATATAAGAAGATTTCTTTCATTAGCATACGTTACAAAAGAAGCGTAAGGCTTTTTGTACGGGAAATTTTTAACAAATTTCAAAATTCCGCCCAAAGTTTTATCCCTATGCTTATCAAAAGCAATAACTTCGTCAACTCCGTCCTGATATTTTGCAACATCAATATAAGGCGTATCACAGACAAAAACAATTTTTGATGACGGATAATACTCTTTTAAATTCCGTACAAGAGTATTCGTAACCAGCATATCCCCAATACAAGCTGTATTAAATATTACAAATAGCTTCTCCATAGAAATTATTTTAACACAAAAGTATTAGATTATATTTAATTAACATTCCGTCACAATTTATTGATATGAAAAAATATTTAAGATATCCTAATTTCAGTGGCAGATTATTTGGGAATTTTAAATGGAAAAAGGTTTTGTAGAGAACGGATTTATAATTGATTTAAGCAATGCAAAAAATACAACCCAGCTTGTATTTGAGCTTAGTTCAATTATGGAGCATCCGGATGTTAAAGGGAAAAAAATTTGTTTAAAGTTAGGTGATTTGGATTTAAAACAATCCCAGCTTTTGAGTATAAAAGCTTTGATTGAGTCAATGGAAGCTTCAATTGCTCTGGTTGACACAAAATCAGAACAGACAGAAGCTTCTGCTGTCAGTTTAGGTATAATTGTCTCTGAAATTTCTAATGATGAGGCGCCTGCCCTTGTTGCAGCACCTGCAGAGGAGGAAATCAAAGAAGAACCTGTAGTTGTTAAAGAAGAAGGTAAAGTCATAGAAGTTCAAGCCGATACAAGTGATTATTCTACGCAGATAGAGACAACTGACGGAGTTGAAGATGTTTATGACGAAGAAACAACACAAGAGATTTCTGAAATAATTCCTGCGGAAAGTTTTAATACGGACTTTGAATCTTTGGCTGTTAATGAAGGAATTTTGAATACGGAAGATACAAGTAAATATATTCTCTTGGATACCGGTGATGTTCTTCCTCAAGGCGTTGAAGAAAATTCTGTTAATACAGAAAGCCTGCCGACATTGTATATAAATCAAACATTACGTTCCGGGCAGACTGTAAGTTATGAAGGAAATATCTTTATTGTAGGTGATGCCCATCCAGGAAGTGAAATTGTAGCAACCGGCGACATTACTGTTTGGGGTATTTTAGGCGGAATTGCCCATGCCGGTTCTATGGGAAATATAACCTCAAAAGTCCGTGCATTAAAGCTTAATGCAATTCAACTAAGAATTGCAGGTTTATATGCGCGCAGAAATGATACTTTGAACGTTCCATACGTTCAAAAAACAAATGAGTTTACTCCAGAAGAAGCTCAAATAGAAGAAGGTAAAATAGTTATTTATAAAAAGTTAAGGAGAGATTAATGACTGGTCGAGTAATAGTAATCACATCCGGCAAAGGCGGAGTAGGAAAAACGACAACAAGTGCAAATATTGGAACTGCTCTTGCAAAAGACGGATATAAGGTAGTACTTATAGATACGGATTTAGGGTTAAGAAACTTAGACCTGTTATTGGGTCTTGAAAACAGAATTGTTTATACAATTGTTGATGTTATTGAAGAGCGCTGCAAATTAAAACAGGCTCTTGTTAAAGATAAAAAGAACCCTAATTTATCACTTCTTGCTGCTGCACAGACAAGAGATAAAACAGCGGTTACAGCAGAACAATTAAAAGAAATCTGTGATACATTAAAAGAAGAAAACGATTTCGTACTTGTTGACTGTCCTGCGGGTATTGAGCAGGGCTTCCAGAACGCTGTAGCAGGCGCTAGTGAAGCAATTGTTGTTACAACGCCTGAAATGTCAGCTATACGTGACGCGGATAGAATTATAGGACTTTTAGAAGCAAAGGAAGAAATTACCAGCTACAAACTGCTTCTTAACAGAGTGCGTCCGAGTTTGATTAAATCAAATGAGATGATGAGTGTGGATGATGTTGTGGAAATTCTCTCCTGCCCGCTTATCGGCATAATTCCGGAAGATACGGGAATTATTACTTCTACAAACAAAGGCGAACCTATTGTTAACGATGAAGACGCGCTTGCCGGAAAAGCATACAGAAATGTTGCACTCCGTATTTTAGGCGAAGAAGTTCCGTTTTTGGATTTGGACGAGCCAAAAGGGTTTATGGCAAAAATTAAGAATGCATTTTCTAAACTGAAAGCGAAGGTGTAGAATGGGGATTCTTACTGATTTATACAATACAGTGGCTAAGTTCTTCCGCCCGCAAGAAGAATCCGATGATGCTTCAAAATCTGTTGCTACAAATCGTTTAAAGCTTGTTTTAATGCAAGACAGGACTAATCTAACACCTAAAATCCTCGAACAGATGAGAGGCGAATTAATAAATTTACTATCACGCTATGTTGAGATGGATAAAGAACTTCTTGAACTAAACTTCGAGCAGGAAGGCGATCAGGTAGCTTTAATGCTTTCAATTCCTGTTATTCGTGCTAAGGATGAAGAAGAAATTGAAGCAGCTTTGAATGCAGAAGAAAAAGAAGTTGAAGCAGATAATCAAGAAGAAGTTGAAATGCAAGAAGAAGATATCGCAGATGAAGGCAATAGTGTTCAAACTGTTTCAGCACCGGAGGAATTCAAAAACAATGAGAATGTTGAAACAAACGAAGAACAGCATATAGAAGCATAAAGTCTTATTTTATTCGGTTTCTTCTTTAAGATTCTTCAGCAGAAGAATTAGAGGAATAATAACAATACTTGCAATTGCAAAGATTCTAAATGCATCAATAAAAGCAGATAAATTAGCCTGCTGCATTAACAATCTGTATGCATTATATTGTCCCATATAATGAGCCGTATGCGGGTCAACCATCGAGCTGAACATTCCGGCATATGTCTGAACCCTTTCCGAATAATTTTGTACGGTATCAGCAAGATGTTCAATTAACATAAACTGATGTTTTTGAGCACCCCTTGAAAGTAATGTAGCTACGATTGATGTTCCGAAAGCTCCGCCTATATTTTTCAAAAGGTTTTGCAACCCGCTGGCATTTGTCATCTGATCATTGCTTATTGTTGCCATCGATAATGTAATAATAGGAATCATCGCAAGACCTAATCCAATTCCGAAGAGAAAATTCGGAAAACCTATGTTCATTGTAGAGATTTGCAGATTTAAACCGCCCAGCATCCAGCTTCCGCCTGCAATACATCCGAGTCCTATCATAACAAGAAGCCTGTTATCAATTTTATTCGACAAAGTTGCACAAAGAAACATTGCCATTAACGCCCCAAGACCACGCGGCATCATAGAAAGTCCGCTTTTGTAAGCATCATATCCCATCAGAGATTGTAAAAATTGGGGTAAAATAGCAAGTGAAGCAAGTAAAACAGCCTGCATAACAACCTGAACAAATGTTCCTATAGTGAAATTCTTATCCTTAAAAACACTCAAATCAACTAAAGATTCTTTATTTTTAATCTGCGAGATTAAAAAGGCAATGCCTGCGACGGTTGAAATCCCTGATAACCAGCATATCCATGCTGCATTAAACCAGTCGGCATTGTTTCCTTTATCTAATACAATCTGCAGGGTTAAAAGCCAGATTGACAGCAAAAAGAAACCAAGACCATCGGTCTTAACATTTTTTTGCTTTCTTGCATATGGTGGGTCATAAATGAACTCTTTTGCAAGAAACAGAGCTATAATACCAATCGGAATATTAATAAAATAAATAAACGGCCAGGACCAATTCTCCGTAATCCATCCGCCGAGCACCGGCCCTATAATCGGAGCGATAACAATAACCAGCCCGAAAACAGCCATGGCTTTTCCTCTCTCCTGCGGTTTGAAGTTTTCCAGCAATATTGCCTGTGAGACCGGAAGCAGACCGCCGCCTCCGATACCTTGTAAAATTCTATACAAAACCATTGATTCAAGACTGTCGGCAATACCGCAAAGACCTGACGCTAC
>CALUQF010000025.1 GCA_944322835.1 Candidatus Gastranaerophilales bacterium
GGCGAGTGTGAGAATCAGCACGGGCATAACTGGCTGGTTGAAGCGTATGTAAAAGGTGAAACTTTAGATAAAAGTAATATTCTTATAGATTATAAGGTGCTAAAACGAGAACTAAAAAGTATCTTAGACTTGTTGGATCACAAAGATTTGAATGAATTACCTTATTTTGCCGGTGAGAGTCCTTCCAGCGAGATGATTGCAAAATTTATCTATGAAAAACTTAAGGAAAAAATAGTTCTTGTATCAAAGATTTCTGTCTGGGAGACAGCAACATCTTGCGCTAGTTATTTCGAGGAATAGAGTGATGGATTTAATACAATCAATTTTAATGGGAATAGTACAGGGATTGAGTGAATTTTTACCGATTTCAAGCTCGGCTCATCTTGTTTTTACTTCTAATTTTTATAAAGTTTTTAGGGGAATAGAAATTGTTCAGGAATCTAACCAGGAAATTTTTCTTGATATAATGCTTCATTTGGGAACACTTATTGCGGTTTTAATCTATTTCAGAAAAGAGATTTTTGAGATATTGAAAGCGCTTTATTTCGGATTAAAGAACAAAGATTACTCATCAAGAGAGTTTAAGCTCGGTATGTATATAATTTTAGGTACCGTTATAACAGTTTTAATTGCTTATCCGCTGAACGAGGTTGCGGGCGGGCTTGTATTTATGCCGTCTGTCGTAGGCATGCTTCTTGTAGGAACAGGTGTCTTGCTTTTATTTAGCGAATATTGGGCAAAAAAACATACGGATAAAAAAGATATTTCAATAAAAAATTCTATTCTTATTGCAATAGCACAGGGTCTTGCTGCGCTTCCAGGGTTCTCTCGTTCGGGTTGCAACCGGACTTTTAAGCGGTATGGACAGAACCTCTGCTGCAAGATATTCATTCCTGCTTAGTATCCCGATAATCCTGGGCGCATCAATGGTTTACCCGCTTGTGAAGATTGATTTTCATGAAATAATAACTTATAACTGGACTGCAATTGTTGCAGGAACCGTAGTTTCAGGGATTGTGGGCTATGTTTGTATTAAGTATTTCCTGAAATTTGTCTCCAGATTCTCGCTTTCGATATTCGGGTATTATTGTTTAATCATGGGAATTGTGACAGCGGTTTTCTTCTGGGGTAAGTAAAGTTTGTGAAAAATAGGGGCGGATTGACACCTCACCCCGGCCCTCTCCTCTAAGGAGAGGGAGAATGTTAAAGGAGGAAGGTTATGAATAAATATATAGAACATACATTATTAAAACAAGATGCCACACGCGAAGAGGTTACAAAACTCCTTGATGAGGCGATTAAATACTCTTTTTTGGGGGTTTGTGTCAATCCGTGTAATGTATCTTTTGCAAGGCAGTATCTAAATGAAACCGGTGGTAACGAGGTCAAAGTTGTTACTGTTATTGGTTTCCCTTTGGGACAAAATACCGGTGAGATAAAAATTCTTGAAACCATTGATGCGGTAAAAAACGGTGCAGATGAAATTGATATGGTAATGAATGCGGGACGGCTCAAAGACGGGGATTATGAGTATGTTGCAGATGAAATCTCAAAGGTTAAGGCTGCTTGTCAGGGAAAACCGCTAAAAGTAATATTAGAGACTGATTTGCTCACAAAAGACGAGATAAAAAAGGCGTGCGAGTTGTGTATTCAGGGGCGGGCAGATTTTGTAAAAACATCGACAGGTTTTGTAAAAAACGGAGTCGGAGCGAAAGTTGAAGATGTTAAGCTTATGTATGAAACAGTAAAAGATTTTGGTTTAGGGGTTAAAGCATCCGGCGGAATAAGGGATAGAGAAACTGCCGAAAAGATGATAGAAGCCGGAGCATCAAGGCTTGGTACAAGTTCAGGCGTAAAGATAGTAAGTTCATAAAAAAAGAATAAAGCAGCTCATAAGCCGTGTTCTGTTTTTCCACTTTAGTGAGAAAGTGTACTGATAATCATCTGTCTGGTATTGGGATTGCTCCCAATCTCTAGCGATTTTTCAAGGCTCGGCGGACACCTCAAGCGCCTTATTCAATCTTGCATCCGGCCGGGGTTTAGCTAGCCGGTACCTTCCGATACCGCTGGTGAAGCTCTTAACTCACCGTTGCACCATCGCTCCTGCCTTTCAAAAAGGTGGTTAGCAGTATATTTCCTGTGCCACTTTCCGCCAGCTCGCGCTGCCCGGAGTTTCTCCGGCGGTCTGTCCTTGGATGCACGGACTTTCCTCACCCTGACGGGCGCGATTATCCGGCTGCTTTATTCTCTTGTTGATTATAACATAAATTTGTTTTACAAATCCCAATGAGGTTTAAAATTTTTTATGTTGTTTATTGTGTCTTTATAATTGCCATTAAAGCAGATACACCTATCATCTATATATAAATAGGCTAAATCTTTGATGTTGGTTACATCGCAAATAAAACAGTCGATATGATTTTCAATTAACCATTTTACAGTCAATATTTTATTTCGTGTCGTAAATATTTTAATATTATATTCTTGCGCCAGATATTCCAGAAATTGGTAAGCTCCGGATTTAAGTTTTGGAATATAATTTTTTTGAAAATTCTCTTCGTAAATATTTAAGACTCCATCTAAGTCTATTAGCAATGTTTTTCTATTATTGTCCATTTTGTTCTCTATTAGACTACATACTTTTTCTAAAGTGTATCAGAAAATAAAAAGTATGACAAATGAGGTCACAAAACTTATAAAATTAGGGAAAAATATACGGAAGGTAAGAAAATCTAAGGGCTTATCACAAAATGCTCTTGCGGAGATGTTAAATATTTCAAGAGAGCATTTAGCGAAAATAGAAACGGCTAAAAGAAGAATAAGTTTGCATTTACTCTTTGCGTTATGCAATTGTCTGGATATTACAGAAAAAGAGTTGTTTGAATTTGATTAAAAATGCGGGGTAAAATACGGTTCGAGTTTCGTAGGATGTGGTAAATCTGTGATTTACCGCATCTTTTAAATAACTCTATAGATAATGTTTACAATACTATTTGACAATTTTTATTAAATGTTAGGATTATGAGGTTAAGCTTTTTTATGATAAAATTCAATTATAAGCAAAAAAGGGAATCATATATCATGAAAATGTCAAAATTATTCGTTCAGACTTTAAGGGAGTATCCATCTGACGCTGAAGTTATATCACATAAAATGCTTGTAAGAGCAGGTTTTATAAGAAAACTCACCAGCGGTGTTTACAATTATTTGCCTCTGATGTGGAGAGTTTTAAAGAAGATTGAAAATATTGTACGTGAAGAAATGGATAGAGCGGGTGCACAGGAACTTTTAATGCCGTTTGTGCAGCCAAAAGAACTCTGGGAAGAATCAGGAAGATGGGAAGTTTACGGCAAAGAACTTATGCGTCTTAAAGACCGCCATAACCGCGAAATGTGCTTAGGGCCTACGCATGAAGAAATTATTACTGCAATTGCACGTGACGGGTTAAAATCCTATAAACAGCTTCCGGTTAATTTATACCAGATTCAATCAAAATTCCGCGATGAAGTAAGACCGCGTTTCGGGCTGTTAAGAGGGCGCGAATTTATTATGAAAGATGCCTATAGCTTTGATATGACGCAGGAAGGGCTTGAAAAAGAGTATGAAAATATGGCTCAAGCTTATACAAGAATCTTTAAAAGATGCGGGCTGAATACTAAAATGGTGCAGTCGGATTCAGGTGCAATCGGCGGAAGCGTAAGCCATGAATTTATGGTAATTACTGATACAGACGCCGGAGAGAATGATGTTTTCTACTGTGACAGCTGTGATTATTCCGCTAATTCAAATCATGCCATCTCAAAGCTTCCGGATGCTAAGATAGTTGGAGATTATACAAAGGCTGAAATTGTTGATACTCCTGAGACTCACTCAATCGAAGAATTGTGCGGATTCTTGAATATTCCCGCAACATTAATTGTAAAGACTCTTGTCTATATAATCGATAAAAAGCCTGTATTAGCGTTAATTAGAGGCGATAAAGCTGTAGAAGAGACAAAACTAATGAACGCATTCGGCGGGACTGATATCAGAATTGCAACCGCAGGTGAAATCGAAGAAATGATGGGGGTAAACGGTTTTGAGGCTGAAAAAGGGTTCATTGGACCAAACGGCTTGAAGGAATATAACGGTTATCCGATTACCGTAATTGCTGATGAGACCGTAAAGGATATGAAAAACTTTGTAATCGGGATTAACCAAAAAGACAAACACGGTGTCGGCTATAACTGGGGGGCTGATGTTAAGCTTCCGGAAACAATTGCTGATATAAGGCTTGTTGAAGCTGGCGAATTGTGTCCTCAATGCGGAAAACCGCTGAAAGTAACACGCGGGATTGAGGTAGGAAACATCTTCCAGCTTGGAACAAAGTATTCTGCGCCAATGAATGCGGTTTATACAGATATAGACGGTAAAACAAAACCTTATATCATGGGCTGTTACGGCATTGGGATTTCAAGAACCGCAGCTGCTGCTGTTGAAGCACACTATGACGAGCACGGGATTAAATGGCCTCTTGCAATTGCGCCTTATCATGCAATCGTAATTCCTGTAAGCACAAAAGATGAATTACAGATGAAAGTTGCAAATGATATCTATGAAACACTAAAAAAACACGGTGTAGAAGTTGTTATAGATGATAGAGATGAGCGTGCAGGCGTCAAGTTTAAAGATGCTGATTTAATCGGCTTCCCGTATAGAATTACTGTAGGTAAATCAATTACAGAAGGTTTGGTAGAATTTAAGGTTCGCGAAAATGGCGAAACTTCCAACATTAAACCGGAAGAAGCAGCTGAAATAGTTGTAACAGCAGTTCATGAACTTAAATAACGGAGAATAAATGACATCATCATATACAAGAAAGAAGAATACAACAACAGAAGATTTGGCTCATCTTATGCCTCAAAATATTGATGCAGAAGAAGCCATTCTCGGTGCAATTCTTGTTAACCCGAATTGTATGAACAAAGTTGTAGAACACCTTAAACCGGACTCATTCTATAAACCGGCGCACAGGTATGTGTATGAAGCAATGCTTGAACTGTATAACAGTGAAGATAAGCTGGACATTGTAACGGTTTCAGACGTTTTGAATATGAACCAGAAGCTTGAACTTGTGGGCGGACGTGCTTTTATAAATGATTTGAGTTACAAAACCATTACAACAACAAACGTTGAATATTATGCCAAAATCGTTCAGGAAAAAGCGATAAAGCGCTCTTTGATTAATGCAGGCTCGGAAATCGTGTCGGCAGGATATGATCTTAATCCAGTGGAAGAATCTCTTGAACAGGCCGAAAAACTTATCTTTGATATAGCTTCCCAAAAAGCTTCAAACTCGCTGACTCCGATAAGAAATTTGGTCTATGATACATATGAGGAGCTGGAAGAAAGAGCTAATAATAAAGGAAAACTTACAGGAATCCCGACAGGTTTTTATGATTTGGATACATTGACTAACGGACTTCAAAAATCAGATTTAATCATTCTTGCGGCGCGTCCTGCAATGGGTAAAACCGCTTTTGCACTAAACATAGTTCAAAATGTTGCATTGAGGGCAAATACCCCGGTTGCGGTATTTTCTTTAGAAATGTCAAAGAAACAGCTTGTTCAGCGTCTTTTGGCATCAGAGGCCGAAGTCGATACGCAAAGGTTGAAAACAGGGACTTTAAACGCAAAAGACTGGGAAGCGCTCGCGAAAGCATCAGATAATATTTCGGAAGCTCCTATATATATTGATGATACAGCTGGCTGTACGATTACGGATTTGAGAGCAAAATGCAGGCGGCTTGCGATGTCTGAAAAGAATCTGGGATTAATCGTAATCGACTATCTGCAATTGATTGAAGGAACCGGAAGAGAAGATAGAATGCAGCAGATTTCAAGCATTTCCAGAGGTTTGAAAATTCTTGCAAAAGAACTCAATGTTCCGATTATTGCTCTATCTCAATTATCCCGTGCGGTAGAATCCAGAAACGATAAGCGCCCGATGCTTT
The DNA here is from genome assembly GCA_944322835.1 of Candidatus Gastranaerophilales bacterium. Classification (GTDB taxonomy): domain Bacteria; phylum Cyanobacteriota; class Vampirovibrionia; order Gastranaerophilales; family Gastranaerophilaceae; genus CAG-196. Next base: position 5,994 of record CALUQF010000025.1, read on the forward strand.
CAGACCTTCGTGAATCAGGTTCAATAGAACAGGACGCTGATATTGTAATGTTTATTTTTAGAGAAGATTACTATAAAAATGCAAACGAAGATGAAGAGGTTGCGGAAAAAGCTTCTAATAAGGGCAAGGCAACAATAATCATTGCAAAACACAGAAACGGTCCCGTTGGTGATGTTGACTTATTGTTCCAGGGAAGTATTACCAAATTTAAAAACCAGATTAAAACTGACGTATTTTAAGCTGTTTTACCGGCATAAGTAAAGTGCTACGGTAATTTTATAAGAAGAATTTAAAAGGCTACAGCTAATTTGAGTTTGTTGTTGCTATAATTCCAATTCCTATATATAATTAATTTTACATAGTATCAGTCAGGCCTTTTCCCGTGACTATAACTAACAAATATAGTGAATGTATAAGAAGTAAAGGGATAAAGAGGTAAAGAGGTGAATATATGGGAATAAAAGTTACAAAAATGCAAGGGTGCGGAAATGATTTTGTAATAATTAGTTATGATGAGTTTTCCAAATTGAATTTTTCAATGCCGGAGGCTGCAAAGAAGATTTGTGATAGGCATTTCGGAGTTGGTGCTGATGGGCTTATTATTCCAAATACGAATGTTGATGATGCAGATATCGGCTGGTTTTTTTATAACTCGGACGGGTCTACTGCGCAGATGTGCGGTAATGGAATGAGATGTTTTGCTAAATATGTATATGACAGGGAACTTGTTAAAAAATCAGAGTTTACGGTTAAAACTCTTGCAGGAATTATGACACCTAAGATTCTTTTTGACGGGCAGGTTATGGTTAATATGTCAAAACCGATTTTGGAAACGGATAGAATTCCGTTTCTTCCGAATAACAATTTGAACTACATGATTTCTGTAAAGAATATGATATTTGAGGGTAATGCTGTTTCAATGGGAAATCCGCATTTTGTTATTTTTGTATCGCCAGATGATGATGTAATGGCTTTTGCGAAAGAATACGGGCCAATAATTGAGGTCGGAGCAGAATTTCCTGAAAAAACGAATGTTGAATTTGTTAAGATAAAATCGTATAAAAAAATTGAGCTTGCAGTATGGGAGCGCGGGTGCGGAATAACTTTAGCCTGCGGAACAGGAGCATGCGCATCTGTAGTTGCAGGGATTCTAAACGGTTATATTGAAAACTCCTGCGAGGTTCATCTTCCGGGCGGTGTGGTGAATGTTGTTTGGAACGGCACCCCAAACAAGCCGGACGGAGATGTGTTCCTTACAGGCCCTGCTGAATATGTTTTCGAAGCCGAAATATTTTAATTATTCGGAAATTATTTTGGCTGAATCATCAAGATTTTTCATCAAATCTTCATTTCCTTTATCCAGCCCTCTATGCCTCAAAGCATCTGCTATTGCTTTAGCAAAGTTTGGAGCTCTGCCTTCTGATGCTGCTTTATAATATTCATTTTCAAAATTTTCACCGAGTCTTAATTCCCAGCACCCTTCATTTTTACCCGGCTGGTTATATGTTTTGGCAATTCCGAAAATATCTGTAAAGAAGATTTGAATTCTCTTTGCTGGACTTGCAAAAAGTTCGGTAAAGCTTGCTGATATAAATTTCTTTTTGTCAGTTCTGATTTCATTAAGATATTTTTTCTTATCTTCATTAGAAATATCTTTTGCGGCTGTATCTTCTGCTAAAAATCTTGTTTTTGTCATAAATCTTTTATCTTTATTGCTAAACAGACTGTCAACAAATTCAAGGAATGAAGAATTATCGTGTGAACCCGGCATTATTGTATTTTTCTCCGGTGCTTTAGAGCCGCGGTAATCAAATTGTGTAACAGAAATTCCTCCGAGTCCGAGTTTTTTCATAACACGCTGTACCGGAGGGGTTACTTCTCCTAAATCTTCACAAATAATTGAAGAGACGTCAAGGCCGTATTTTTTAGCCGCAGGAAGAACAATTTTATTAAGTATTGCAGCATATTCTTCATCATTTTTCTTTTTATATTTGCTTTCAAAAGCAGAATAAATCCGGCCGGAATTTTCAGCCGTCATTTTTTTAGCCCCCACTGTGTATATGAAAGGGTCAACTAAGCCGATTACATGATCAATTCTCATTCCGCCCGGAAAACTTGCAAAATAGTTTTCGTACTTCTTTTTTAGTACTTCTCCTGCTTCTCCTAATGAGCCGTCTTTATTAAATATTTTGTCCGGATTGTAATACTTAAATCCCCATCTCTGTCCATCTGGCGAGAAGTAATCCGGCGGGCAGCCAAGCGCTTTATTTTTGAGGAATAATTTCTGATTAACCCACTCTTCAACGGCGGAAGAGGCTACCGGAGAATCTCCTATTATACTTATACCTGTTTCTTTTGCTATTCTATTTGAAGCTTGATTTTCTTTTTCTACAAGCATTTGTTCAAAAATGTAAAAATCATAATCATTCTGGTATTTATTTTTAAGTTCAGCTATTCTTGTTTTTGAAGCTTCAGAGTTCGGGTTAACGTAAAGTGTCTTATCTATATTCGGCCATTCTTCCCAATTTTTTTCATTATTTTCTCTGCTTAGAAGCCGGAATATTGCACTCTGTTCATATTTAGACTCGTTTTCCGATTTAAATTTAACAAACTCTTCGGACAGAACCTTGTTATTTTTAGAATTTTCAAATGCTTCTCTTAAAGCAGTATCATAATTTTTTCTTACATAGGGATAATATACCCGTTCAGTATTAGGGTTATCCTTAACGATTTTATTAAAAGTTTCTTTAGATAAAATATTCCCATACTCGTCAGAGGCTAATTTTTCAAGCGGAATAAGAAAAATATTCTTAGTATCAGCCTCGGGTGCATAAGGAGAGTTATCATTCGCCTTCCTTAGGCCGTTTGGCTCCTGCTGGATATGCGAAAATGCATGTTCTTTTAAAAACGGGATAAATTTTTCTCTTACGGTTCTTGAGAACAGAGAACCTATTCCTGTGTTTTCAGTTCTTACTGCCGGTGCAGAGGCATTATGCAGAATAATATCAACCTGCTTGCCTAAAAGATTTAATCCTTGATTTAAAGATTCTGTATAAACTTTCATCTCCGCATGATTCGGCTTACGGCCAAATGTCGGAGTCTGCGAAACACCGGTAATTCTCATCATTAATCTCCTTAATACACATATAATTCAGCGATATATTGCTTATATCTAAATAGTACTACATAAAAATATATATGCAAGGGGGAAGAGAAATAGAAAGTAACTTGGAGAACCGGCAGGTAAATTATATTTCAGAAATTAATCTAAAACTTTCAACACCTCATATATATCCATCTTATGCGATTTACCTCTGATTTCGACATCAGAAATTCTTATTACATCTATAAAATTCTTTGTTTCTTCATATGTAGAAGAACTTATAAGCATTTTGGTCTTGTAAACTTTATTATAGCTCTCAAGTCTGCTTGCAAGGTTAACGGTATCGCCGATTACCGTATATTCCATTCTGTTAACAGAACCGATATTACCGACAAAAACTTCGCCCGTATTAATCCCGATTCCGATTTCAATTTTGGGTTTGCCTTCCTGAACCCATTTTTTTTGCAATTCTTTTACTTTCAAAAGCATTTCGTACCCGCATCTTACAGCATTTGCAGCGTGGTTTTTATCTTGAATGGGTTCGCCGAATATGGCCATAACCGCATCTCCTATGAATTTATTTATTATTCCGTTGTATTTGGAAATAATAGGCTCCATCTCCGTAAAATACTCGTTCAAAATCTCGGAAACTTGCTGGGCAGGCATGGTCTCGGACATTGAAGTAAATCCTCTTATATCTGCAAAAAGAACCGTTACTACCGCTTTTTTACCGCCGAGGCCGAGATTGTCAATATTCATAATCACGCGCTTCATAACGTCTTCCGACATATATTTGCCCATTGCCGATTTAACTTTCTCTTTGCTTTTATTCTCAAGTATAAATTTATGGGTGTAAGCAAGTATCATTGTTACAATGAACATTACAACGGGAGTTATAACGTTTATTACAACTCCGAAATAAAAACATAGGGCGCTAAGTCCGAAATATCCGAGAATTAGACCTATTATAAGTAAGCTGGATTTAAATAAATCATAAAATCTTATTACCCCGTAAACACAAAGCATGCCGATAATTGTGAGGAAAATATTGAGCCAAACCGGAACAATTTTCAGAAAATCATTATGTATAATATTATCGATTGCGGTTGCTTGAATATCTGCACCGGGATGGTTAGGCGATATAGAGGTATTTCGGTTATCATTCAAACCCGTTCCTGCCGGCACATTTGCACCTATTATAACGATTTTATCCTTAAATAATTCCGGATTAATAACCGGTGCTTTGCCGTGCTCAAGATTATCGTATGAATCCATAATATCAACAGCAGAAAATTTAGGATGGGAATAACCATTATAAAGTTTATAAAATTTTATCGGAGTAAATATCTGATATTTTGTTTTCTTGTGTTTTATCTTGTATTTCAAATCAGGAAACTCAATATAAGAGTCTGTAACTTTAATTTTCGGGTTATCCCTCATTAACATAAAAGTCTTGAGTGCAAGTGACGGATAAAGTCTGCCTTTATATGCAATCAAATATTCATGCGTTCTGTATATTTCATCCATAGCATAAGATGAAAGGTTTCCGTTGATAAACCCCGGAAACAATGAAACTGTTCCGGTATTTTTAACCGCTTGAAAATACGGTTCCGGAAACGTCATCAGGCTCAGATAAATGTCAGGTTCCGAAGTCATTTTATTCTCAACATCCAGCCTGAATTTTTCTTCAAAAGCTTTATCATAAGCTTTTCCGAAATTTTCATCATTCCACGGCTGGAGAGACGGCATAAAACCGGATACAAGATTATTAAATTTACTTATTGTTTTAAAAAATTTTTTATCTGATTCAGGATTATCTTTATCCAGGGAGGCTAGAATAGAATCATGAACCAAAACTTTCGGGTGCGCGTATTTGATAAAATACTCAAACAGTTTGCAATTTGTCTCTCTTTTCCACGGCCAGCGGTATTTTTCGGCAGTTTTAGCATCAATCATTACAAGAATAACGTCACCGCTTCCGTAAATTTGTTTTTTATTATCAAACGGCAATTTTTCCGTCAAAACGTGCTTCACCATATAATCATAAGCTTTTGGTTCGACAAAAGTATATGTTACAAAGTAGACAAAATATAAAGCAAGTAGGACAATAATGGTAAAGATTGCAAATTTAAGTTTGTTCATATTATTATGATATAATAAATCAGGACAAAAGGATAGATATTAAAAATGAGTAACAATTGTATTGAAATAATTAAAGAGGATAAGGTGTATCCTATAATCCGCTCTAAGGACGCGGATTTGGCTATAGAAACAGCACAGGCCCTTGTAGAAGGCGGTATAAGGGTTTTGGAAATAAATGTGGATAATCCGTCTTTATATAGAGCAATTAGCGAAGTTTCAAAGTTTGCAAAAGTTTGTGCAGGCGGTATAATTACATCTCTTCAGGCAGATGCTGCTTTTGAATCCGGCGCACAGCTTATTTCATCACCAATATTCCAGATGAATATGGTTAAGATTTCTAAAAACAAAAGAATTCCGTTTATTGCAGGTGCCTCAACGGCTAATGAAGCTTATAATGCATGGAAATCAAGAATACCTTTGATAAAGCTTTATCCAACAGATGCAATGGGCGGAGTCAAGTATATTGAAGATATTTTGAGACAAATGCCGTTTTTAAATTTAATGCCTATGGGTAATATTAAACTTAACGAAGTTGTTACGTATATTAAAGCAGGAGCAGCAGCTGTGGGTGTCGGACGTGATTTTTATCTCGGGTTTACACCTAAAGAAATTACATCACGCACAAAAGAAATCTTGAGTGAGGTTAAGGATTTTACGGAATGGATAAAAAAATAGATATTGCAATCATTGGTGAATGCCTAGTCGAGTTGTCTGCTAACGGAACCTTCGCCGATACTTCTACTTTTAATAAATACTTTGGCGGCGATACGGTTACTACGGCTGTTACCATCTCTCGTCTCGGAGGTGCGGTAAGCTATATTACGAAAGTAGGTAATGACGGATTTAGCGATTTTATTATATCCAGTCTTAATAAAGAAAACATTGATACTTCGCTTATTAAATCCAATGAAGAGCAGAACGGCATGTATCTTGTATCTAAGACTCCGGAAAAGAAAGAGTTTTTGTATTATAAAAGAAAAACCGCCGCTTCAAAGTTATCTTTTGAAGATTTACCCGAAGAATGCATAAAAAAACTCAAGCTTGTTTATTCAACAGGCGTTGTGCAATCTTTGAGCGCCGGGGCAAGAGAACTTGTGAGGGAAACTTTTAAAACCGCTAAAGAAAATGGCGTTTTGACAGCTTATGACCCGAATTATACGTCCTGCTTTATGAATTCAAATGATACAAAAGAATCGTTCAAAGATATTGAAGAATACACGGACATTATCTTCTTAAGTTTGAAAAATGATGCAGAACAGCTTTATGACATTGAATCAATGGACCAGATTATGAAATATTTCTGGGATAAAGGGGTTAAAATTGTTGTTGTAAAATCACATATTCATAACGGATATTATACAGGATATAAAGGCGAAATAAGCTTTACAGAGTTTTATAACACATCAAAAGCAGTTGATACAACGGCATCAGGAGATGTTTTCAACGGCGGATTTTTGTACGCACTCATAAACGGAAGAATGCCTGCCGATGCCGCTACATTTGCGGCTGTGGTTTCCGGTCTGCAAACGCAAAATTACGGAGCTATTCAGGCAATACCATACAAAGAAACTGTTCTGGAGAAGATTTCATGACAAAGTATATTGTATCCGGTTATATCGGATTCGATAATTTTGGAGACGAAGCTATTGCTCATGTATTAGTCGAACGGCTTAGGAAGAGCGGAGCAGAAAAAATAGTTTTAATATCTTCTAATCCGGAGAAAACCAAACTAATTCACGGAGTAGACTCAACTCCTATGCTCGGATTTTTTAAAGAATTAAAAGAAGCAAATATTTTAATCTCAGGTGGCGGAAGCTTATTACAGGATGTTACAAGCTTAAAAAGTCTGATTTATTATTTGGGAGTAATTTATCTTGCGCTTTTTTTTCGGAAAAAAGTTGAGATTTTTTCTCAAGGTATCGGACCGATTAATTCTAAAATAGGCAAATTCTTAACAAAAAACGCTTTGAAACATTGTTATAAAATATCTGTTCGTGATAAAAAATCACAGGAGCTTTTAAAAAATTGGAACATAGATTCAACTCTTGTGAAAGACCCGATTTTTGATTTGGATTTGCCTGTCAAAAACAAGAAAGGAACAGTAGGAATTCAGCTAAGAGATTATCCTACCGTGACGGAAGAATTTTTAAAAGGTTTAGCGAATGCCGTAAGTAAAAGATTTCCGGATAAAAAAATTGAAATGTTTTCTCTTCAGGACAGTATCGATTTAGAAATCTGCGAACGATTTAAGAGAATGCTTGAAAAAAACGGTATAAAAGAGGTTAAAGTTTTATCCAATCTTTCTATAAATGATGTTTTTGAGCGGATTTCAGATTTAGAATATATGATAGCAATGCGGTTTCATGCTAATGTCGCTGCAATCAAATGCGGAGTAAAAACGGCAGCTATAAATTATGATATTAAAGTTAAAAAACTCTCGGAAGAGTACAACCTCCCGCTAATAGAATTAAACCAGAAGAAGTTTTCTGAGATTGAAGAATTATAAATTGGGTATAACTCTTGACTTAGACCTGCTCTCAAGTGTTACAATAAAAACGTTAGAAGAGATGAGGTTTTTATTATGAAAAAAGTTTTATTTAGTTTATTAGTATTAATTTTAGGAGGAAATTTGGTTATGGCGCATGATTTTGAGCAGCCTTTTGCACAGGGAGAAAAAAATCCTTTCGGGGCTTATTTTACAGGGCAGACTTATCTTGAAATGCTTTGTACAAGGGATAATGTTTACAATTCATCAATCGGCAATGTTACGTTTGAGCCGAAAGCAAGAACAAACTGGCATAAGCATTCAGGCGGGCAGATTCTTCTTGTAACAGCAGGCGAGGGAAGGTATCAGGAACGAGGAAAAGAAATTCTAGTTCTTAAAAAAGGCGATGTTGTAAAAATTGCTCCTGATGTTGAACACTGGCATGGTGCGGGGCCGGACGGCATGTTTGCTCATATTTCAATCGAGCCTAATATTCCTAATAATAGTGCAACATGGCTAGAACCTGTTAGTGATGAAGAGTATTATGGGGGCAATAAGTAATGAAAAATGTTCTTATTATCTCCTCTTCTCCGAGAAAAGGAGGAAATTCTGACACTTTATGCGACAGTTTTTTAAAAGGTGCGGAAGAGAGCGGAAACAAGGTTAGCAAGATTTTTTTGAAAGACAAGAAAATTAATTATTGTACCGGCTGCGGATTTTGCAATACAAATGATTACACCGCCTGCTCTCAAAAAGACGATATGGCGGATATTTTAGAGCAAATGATAGCAGCTGATGTTATTGTCTTTGCAACACCTGTATATTTCTATGCGATGTGCGGACAGATGAAAACATTTATTGACCGCTGTTGTTCAAGATATACACATATTTTGAATAAACAATTTTATTATATAATTACTGCTGCCGATGATAATAAAGATGCCTTAAATCGTACTGTAGAAGAGTTCAGAGGATTTCTGGACTGTCTTGAGGGAGCAGAGGAGAAGGGTATTTTATATGGTGCAGGAGTTTGGGAAAAATCTGATGTTCAGAATAGCCCATTTTTAAATCAAGCGTATGAAATGGGTAAATCTGTTTAAGCGCAAAAATAAACCAAGGAGAAAGAAATGTTAAAAAAACTTTTGATATTAGGAATAATAGCTGTACTTACTCCAGTGGCGTTTGCAGCTAATACAAAGGAGAATGCAAATATGAGCGAATTATATCAAATTACTGAAAATTTTATTAATCAAGATGTTCCGACCGTTGGAAAATTAGACAAGAAAATGAGAGAACTTATAACAATAGTTGTGCTTACATCTAACGGCCAGAGTGAATATGTAAAAGAGCATGTTGAAAAAGCTCTTAAAGCCGGCGCAAAACCTGTTGAAATAAGAGAAGCAATTTATCAGTGTGCGCCTTATGTTGGTGCCCCAAAAGCACTTGATGCTGAAAAAGCAATGATGGAAATTATAAAGGATAAGATTGAATCTACAAGTACCGTAACTGCTCAAACCCGCGATGAGGCTGGATTAAATACTCAGGTTGAAATCTTCGGTGAAAAGATTAAGGCAATGCCTTCTCTTTATCCTGAAAACGAACAGCACATTCCACAGTTCCTTGCTAAATACTGCTTCGGTGATTTTTATACAAGAAAAGGCTTGGATTTGAAAACAAGAGAATTATTAACTCTATGTATGCTGGTTTCAATCGGTGATACTGAAAGCCAGATTAAAGGTCATATTCAGGGGAATTTAAATATGGGGAATGATAAAGATACAATGATTGCTGCTATTAATCAATGTCTGCCTTATATTGGTTTTCCGAGAACCTTGAATGCACTTAAGTACTTAAACGAAATTGTACCGCAGTAGTATAACCTTACAGGCTGATTATTTTTTCTTTATAGCATTTAAGCTTATATTATGACAAATGTAGTAAATGAATTATTAGAAGCCTTAGGTGAAGATATAAATTTAAAGCCCGACCGTTGGAGTATTGAACATCTCTATACATCGGGCTTTAAAAAATGGATAGGAAATATTCTGCCTTCGGAATTACTGAAACGCTCGGTTAAAGAAGCAGTAGAATCACTCGTTACAATCAACGAGTCATTAAATTTTTATCCTGTATTCCCTGATAACATAGAAACTCCTAATTACGGCGACAGATGGGGAAGAAGTGCAAATTATATAGAAATAAATAACCGTGCGATTGCAGAAATGCAGGGAGACAGAACCAAAAACGGGATTTTAAGTTCTATAAAAATTCTTCCGGCAATTCCGCCTTCTGCAAAAAGCTGGGCAAACTGTGTGATTTTATCTCAAATATTTCCTAATATATACGGAGATGGTTTTAATAAAGGCCCCATTGAAGAGAACTCAATCTACGGAATAAAACTCAATGCCAGTTATAGCGGAAATATTATTGATTATGATATTAATCTTTCAGGAGAGGAACAATTCAGAGCCTTTAATGATTTAGCTCATCTTCACGGGCTTAAAACAGGATTCAGGACGGTAATTTCAGCCGACCAGATAAAAATTGCAAGGACTGATGGAGATGATATTACTTTTGACTGGAAAAATCCCGAGCATCCGGAATTGTTTATTAATGAACATGTAAAATTAATAAACCTCGGCTTTGAAGCCGTTTTTATTGATTCTGCTAAACACATCGGCGGCTACGATATGGGAAACTATACAGGAGTAGGAGCGCTTCCAGATTATAACCAGATGCAGTATATTTTATACGAAATCCGCTCGCGCTCCGGCTGTACATCTATAAGTTTTGCAGGCGAAAAAAGCACCGGTGATTTTGAACGGTATAAAAATCTCGGGCTTACTACAGGTACAGCATTTGTACCGCCTGATAACTTTGATAAAGTAAAATGTTGGTCTGAAAAACTCAAATACGAAAAGGATTATGCGCCCGGTGTCGAAGTTTCCAATGACAACGATGAAGGAGGGAGAAGCTATGGGGACAGATTAAACCGAATCAACTCCTCTCTTTTTGCTTATGAATATCCCAGTGATAAACTCCCAAGCTTCATGCAGATGGAAGATTTGTTTCCTCTAAGATACGATACAAACACCCATCACCTTATGATGACAAATCCTTCATACTCACAAGACGGCACACCGGAAAGCCATTGGGAAAATTTGTTTACAAAAGACGATGGAAGAGAATACAATGCAAAAGTCGGGGAATTATTTTCTTACGCGTTAAACTTATAAAAAATAATTCCCCCAAACTTTTTTTAATTAAAATATTCGACAATTTTTTCCGCAATTAAAAGCGCTGAATTTTGGTTTTGGCCGGTAATCAGATTACCATCAACTTCTACGTGTTCTGCCCAAGGTTTTTCTGCAATAAAATTTCCGCCAAGTTCACGTATTCTGGTCTCTAAAAGAAACGGAACAAGCTCTTTTAATTTTACAATCCCCTCTTCTTCGTTCGTAAAACAGGTGACGAATTTTTTATCAAAAATAGATGTTCCGTCTTGTTTCTTTGCATTTATTAAACCCGCCTGGCCGTGGCATACTGCGCTTACAAGTTTTTCGTTGTTGAAAAAGTATTCAACGGCCTTTCTTACATTATCACACTCTGCCAAGTCAAACATAGGTCCATGGCCTCCGGGGAAATATACACCGTCAAATTCTTCTAAATTAATATCTGATAATTTTTTTGTTTCTCTTAAAACCTTAATACACTTATCCCACTCCTCGGGGTTAGAACAGGACATTGATTTTTCATCAACCGGTGATAATCCGCCTTTCGGGCTTGCAACTGTTATTTTTATATCGGATTTTTCAAACACCAGATAAGGAACTGCAAACTCTTCCAAGTAAACTCCCGTATCCTGAATACAGTTACACAAAGGCTCTCCGCACTCACAGCCCGAATAATTAGTCGTTATTATAAGTAAATTTTTCATCTCTAACCTCAAATATATTTTGCTACCACATTCATCAAATCAAATTTGTTAGTCAGCCCGCTGAACCTTTCAACCTCTTTTCCCTCCTTAAATACGAGAAAAGTCGGGAAAGAATGAATTCCGTATCTTATTGCAAGCTCTGCATCTTCATCTGTATTAACCTGCCCTATATAAACCTTATCAAGCTCCTTAAGAACATCTTCCTGTTTTTTACAATAGCCGCACCACGGAGCATAAAATTCCACAAGCTTAAGCCCGTCTTTAAGTTCGTCTTTAAAATTATCTTTGTTTAATTGTTTTAACATACAAAATCCCTCCTGAATAAGATTATCAGGAGGGATTAAAAATTACATTGCCGAATTTATTAATATCTTGCTAAATACCTGTCGATTTCCCACTGCGAAACATAAGTCCTGAATGAATCCCATTCAATTTCTTTTGCTGTCATAAATTCATCCACAATGTGCGAGCCGAGAGCAGTCTTTGCAATCAAAGACTTATCCATATGATAAAGAGCCTCTTTCAAGCTTCCCGGAAGTGATTCTATTCTCATCTTCTTTCTCTCTTTATCAGAAAGTTTGTAAATATTAGCTTCGACCGGCTTCGGCGGCTCGATTTTGTTTCTGACCCCGTCTAAGCAGGCAGCAAGAATTGTAGCAAATGCTAAATACGGGTTACAGCTCGGATCCGGCGAACGTAACTCGACACGCGTAGACATACCGCGTTTTGCCGGAACTCTCAACAGCGCGCTTCTGTTAGCAAGAGACCACGCCATATATACAGGAGCTTCATATCCGGGAACCAGTCTTTTGTAGCTGTTTACAGTC
>CALUQF010000026.1 GCA_944322835.1 Candidatus Gastranaerophilales bacterium
CACAGGCAATTTCCATAATAAAAGATAAATACATCGAAAAACTTAACATGGACGAAGTAGCCCTGAGCGTTAATATGGCCCCTTCTTCGTTTTATAGAAACTTTAAAAAGGTTACTCAGGTAAGCCCTCTGCAATATCAAAAACAACTAAAACTATACGAAGCTCAAAGGCTAATGCTTACCGGAAACTATGATGCAGCAAGCGCAAGCTATGAAGTAGGATACGAAAGCCCGACACAATTCAGCAGAGAATATAAAAAAATGTTTGGGAACCCGCCTAAGACAGATATAAAAAATTTGGCGGTTGTTTAGAATTAATAACAAAACGTTCTTTAAGAATTCATTGTTCTTTTCTGCAAATAGCTGAATGCGCAAGATATAAAAACTTTTATAAATAAACAAAAAAATAAATGTCGAAGAAGGGACTCGAACCCTCAAGGAATTACCCACATGAACCTGAATCATGCGCGTCTACCAATTCCGCCACTTCGACATATTTTTATTAATATTACCAAAACCATTACGGAATTGGTAGTATCTTATATACGGCTCACCTCACTTACGTTCGGACTCGCCTACCTCTATTTAAAACCTGACATTTAGTCAGCTTTTAAACAGAGTTCTTGCCACTTCGACATATTTTTATTAATATTACCAAAACCATTACGGAATTGGTAGTATCTTATATACGGCTCACCTCACTTACGTTCGGACTCGCCTACCTCTATTTAAAACCTGACATTTAGTCAGCTTTTAAACAGAGTTCTTGCCACTTCGACATATTTTTATTAATATTACCAAAACCGTTGCGGAATTGGTAGTATTTTCTATAACTCTATAATATAACAAAAACTAAAGCGGTCAACGAATATTCGTTGACCGCATATTTTATTATATTAGCTCTTCTTTCTTTTCTTCCGTTTTTTCATGTTTCTTTATCATTTTCTCTAATTCATCAGGCATTACCGTATTATTTGCAAGCGCTTTTTTCTGCAGCCCCTTTTCCAAGATTTCAACCTCTTTATCTTTTAACTTTTTATCAGCTTCTACAATATCTCTGTTGTGATATATACCCGCAAGCCTTATTGCATTTTCAGAAGGAGAACTGATTTCGTTTTGTTTTTCCTGAATCTTATAGCTTGGCCAATCTTCAGGAAGTCTGTCTATTGTTGTATATTTACCCTCTTTTGCTAAACGCTTATCAGCTTCACGTTCAAGGACTTTTTGTACATAATCCTTCTGGCTCATAAACCGGCATGGAATAACAATTTCTTTACCGATAATCTCTTCAGGCTCACGTTTTTCGTATTTTTTGAATAAATCAGCCGCAATCTGCAAATGCCCGAGTTCCATATCAAGGAATAATTCCCATGTCTTTTTAATTCTGCTGTCAACCTCATCTTCCATGCAGGTGTAATAATTACAAACCTCTGTAAATTCGTGTATCAAGAATTTTTCCCACATACTTTCTGTCGGGTCGATAAGGGATTCGTACATTGTAACATGTTCTTCTTCAACATCCTTAATTTCAGCATAAGTCTCTCTTAATACGTGGTCTCCGTACATAAACCCGTGCTCTGCATAATAATTGTGTGTCTGCTGCTCACCCGAAAGTAAAGTTAGAATATTGACCTTTGTCTGCGGGTGTGCAGTTTTTTTATCGTAATGTTTTCTAAGCCTTATTCCGTTGCAATTATGATGGTGCTGGGTAGGACGCCCGACTATAACATCTGTTTGTCCCTGTACAATGTCACTTGGTTCAATTCCCTCTGTCATATATGCAAATTGACTGTATCTGTATAGGTGGTCAAAATCTTCTAACAGTCCAAAATCAAATGTTTCTTTTACATAATTATCAGGCTCATTCTGCGCCATCCACGCTGTTAAATCAACCGCGACCTGCTCATAGCCTAATGTTGTTTCCAAAACCGATTGGTCAGCGGGTCCCATCCAGTTTGCAGTTGCCTGCTGGGAATCTTCTATTCTTCCTATTTGCGAAATTAATACTCTATCGTCATTATCCGGTACAAATCGGTTAAGCTGGTGCTTAAATCCCCAAGCTTCAACTTCTATACCGTTCATCAATATTTGTCTTGTTCTTGTATAACAATCAACTTCAGTTTTATTATAAGGTTTTCCGATAATCTGATGCCAGTTTCTAACCTGCTTTTCTAAAGCTATCCCTTTTTCTTCTAGTGGATTAAAACTCATTTTTCCGCCTTTCTGCAAGATTTGCTTGCTCAATGATAATAAAATAAAGACGAAACGTTTTTATCTGACAAAACGGTATTAGCCTGATGGATTATATTATAGGTTTTGTAAAACTAACATAATCAATATTAAAAGCAAAGCCCCCGCATACGCGGGGGCTTCAATACACTATCTATGATGATTAAATTAAGTTTAGAGCAATACTCGGTGTTTGGTTTGCTGTAGATAGCAAAGTTGCCGTTGATTGCTGAAGGATTTGATATTTTATGTAGTTTGATGATTCCTCAGCAACATCTGCATCTTTGATTGAAGAGTTTGCAGACACGATATTCTCTTTTTGAACCCCAATAGCATCAACAGCTGATTCAACCCTGTTCATGTAAGCACCAATCAGGGTTCTTCTATCTGATACGTTTTCGATTGCTTCGTCAATGAACTGCAAGAATTCACGCGCAGTTGAATCATCTGTATAAACCGCATCGCATATTGCAGTAATATTTGAGCAAAGTCCTGTCAATGCAGAACCATCATTATTAGGGTCATATGTATTATCAACAATGGCAGTATAACCTAGAGAGCCATAGTCATATGTGGTTCCGTTTGTTAATGTTACCGCTGTCCCTGTGATTCTTGCATAAAGAGCTGGCGTTTCATAATTAATATCACAAGCACCCGTATCAGGTTCACCCTGTCCTCTTAGATACCAATCATCTGCTGTCCTGCCAGCTTCACTTGTTATAAATAATGCTGTACATTTTGCAGAAGCAAAAAGTGAACTGTCAAGATTAATAATATTTGGACGTCCGGAATTGTTACTTACCTGCAAGTTTACACCGGAACCGCTTGTATAAGCAGAGCTTGTACCGTCAAGAAGTTGTATACCATTAAAGTCAATTACTTCGCAAAGACGGTTAATTTCAAGCATTCTCTGCTGGACTTCCGTTCTGATTGCTTGCATTGAAGATGTACCGTAAGTACCGTTCGCTGCCTGCTCGGTCAAATCTCTTATACGTTGTAAATAATCACCTACAATATCCAATACCCCTTCTGCTGTATCAAGAAGTGATAAACCCATTGTAGCATTTGATTCTGCAACATCATAACCGGAAATTTGTGCTTCCATTAATGTTGATACTGCAGAGCCCGCTGCGTCATCCGCACCGGAATTGATTCTAAAACCGGTTGACAGCCTTTCCATTGCAGTGTTCATACCACTAGTTGCGGCTGACAAGTTCCTTTGCGCCGTAAGTGACGCTAGGTTCGTGTTGATTGTGATTGAAGCCATAGTGTGATCTCCTTTTCTTTATTTACTTCATCCTTGAACTCGGCAGATTTTTACTGCCATATGTTCACTAAGGCTTAACTGAGCCTATCAGTAAGCCTTTTAGGGTTTTTATATCTTCACACTAATATAATAATGCTGCATTTACCTTTTTTAAATTCTCAAATAGTTAGAAATTTCTCTAACTTTAGGTGGAATCGGAAATTTCATAAACTTAAAATTTTAGATATACAAATTAAACTTTATATGGTATGATAATATCAGTAGTAGTATAAAAATTTTTGGAAATATATGCGATAAAAAAGATTGTTAAAAATAATTTAATATCTGTCGGGTAGGTTATATGTGCCCGAATGTCGTGTATATATAAAAAAATAGAAAAGGAAAAGGTGCTAGATGAATGCATTATTAACCGCTGCAATAGTAGTGATGGTTATACTCATTGCTGTTATTGTTGTACAGAGAGTTAAGTACAAAAATCTTATCCTGCAATCCGAACAAGCGAAAAAAGACTTGCAGGAAAAAGAATCTATTATGCAAAAAGAAGCCTTAATAAAAGCAAAAGAGGCCCTACAAACTGAAAGAGAACAATTAAACGCCGATGAGCGCGAACGCAGGCGGGAATTTAATCAAATTGAGACAAAATTATCAAAAAGAGAAGATTTAATTGAGGACAAGCTTCAGGAAATTTCTGATAAGCAGTTAGAGCTTGACAGAATGAAAGATCAGCTAATCGAAAAAGAAGATTTTCTTGCAGAAATAGTCCAAAAACAAACTGTTGAACTTGAAAGAATTGCCGGAATGTCGACAGAAGATGCAAAAAAAATGCTTTTAGAGCAGATTAAGAACGATTTAGCACAGGAGCAGATGCAATTAATCAGAGAAAATGAGGCAAAAATAAGAGAGGATGCCTTAGAAAAGTCTAAAGAAATACTTACAACCACAATGCAGAGATGTATGATGGAGCAAGTGGTAGAATCGACAGTTTCGGTTGTATCTCTTCCAAATGACGAAATGAAAGGGCGGATTATCGGACGCGAAGGCCGTAATATAAGAACGTTAGAAACTTTAACCGGTGTAGATTTGATTATAGATGATACGCCGGAAGCTGTGGTTCTTTCGGCCTTTGACCCCGTAAGAAGAGAAATCGCTAAAATTGCGCTGGAAAAACTTATTCAAGACGGACGTATTCACCCGGTAAGAATAGAAGAAACGGTTGAAAAATCAAGAGAAGAGGTTGAAAAGAAGATTATGAAAGAGGGCGAAAATGCCGCTCTTGAAATGGGAATAATGGGCCTAAATAAAGAATTGGTTAAAAATCTTGGACGTCTTTATTACAGAACCAGCTACGGCCAGAATGTATTAAAGCATTCGCTTGAAGTCGGCCATATTGCCGGCATGCTTGCGGCAGAATTAGGCGCTAATGTTTATGTTGCCAAAAGAGCTGGTCTTCTTCATGATATCGGAAAAGCTGTCGACCAGACTCAAGAAGGAACACACATTCAGCTAGGTGTCGAATTAGCGGCCAGATACGGAGAAAAACCTGAAGTTATTCACGCAATAGAAGCACACCATGATGATGTTACTGCTAATACGATAGAGGCAGTTTTAGTTAAGTTAGCAGATGCTATATCGGCAGGACGTCCGGGGGCAAGGCGTGATACTTTGGAAATATATATCAAACGTTTGCAAAAGATTGAAGAAATCGTTAACAGTTATGAAGGAATTAAGCAGTCGTTTGCGGTTCAGGCCGGAAGAGAAGTGCGTGTTATTGTTCAATCTGAAATGTTTGATGATTTAGCTTCTCAAAAACTTGCAAGAGATATTGCTAAGAAAATTGAAGATGAGCTTGATTATCCGGGACAAATAAAAGTTACGGTTGTGAGAGAATTCAGAACAACTGAAATCGCAAAGTAAACTAGAGGTAAAAAGGGGGAATTTATAAATTCCTCCTTTGCATAAAAATTATGAGTAGTAATTCTGATATTATAAAAATATTATTCTTTGGAGATATAACAGGGCGGGCCGGGCGGACGGCAGTCAAGAATTATCTCGCGTCATTATCCGACAAGCCTGATTTTGTTATTGCAAATATTGAAAATGCCTCTCATGGCTTTGGACTGACTAAAAAAAATTATGAAGAATTAAATTCTTGCGGGATTAATTGTTTTACATCTGGCAACCATATTTGGGATAAAAAAGATATCTATGAATATATTGATACGGCAGAAAATCTTATAAGACCGATAAATTATCCTAAAGGAACAAGAGGTAAAGGATGCCGGATTTTTGAGGTCAAAGGGCAGAAAATTGCTGTAATAAATGCTCTAGGGCGTGTTTTTATGCCGCCGATTGATTCTGAGTGGCAGATTGTTACGGATGAAATTAACAGGCTCAAAGAAGAAGGGATTGAGAACGTAATTATTGATTTTCATACAGAGGCCACAGCTGAGAAAATTTGTTTTGCTAAATATTTAGCAAAAGAATACAACAACGATGAGAAAGCTTTAGTAAAAGCGTTTTTTGGAACGCATACTCACGTTCAGACAGCTGATGAAAAAATTTACAACGGTATGGCGTATATAACGGATGCCGGTTTTTGCGGTGCGGAAGACAGTGTTATCGGGATGGATTTTTTGACTTCTATGAGGAGACTCTCTACCAGCATGCCGGAACGGTATGAAATTGCACAGTCTGAAATGGCACAAATTAACGGTGTTGAGGTTCTTATTGATAACAAGAGCGCAACACATATAAAAAGAATTAATTTAATAGTAGATAATAGTAAAAATGAAAGCGAGGTCAACGTTGAAGACAACGGATGATATAGGAGGCGTGGAATGAAAAGCGATTTTCATATTCACACCTATTATTCTGACGGCGTTTTTTCTCCGGAAAAGATTGTCGATTTGGCATTAGAGGCCGGTCTGCAAGTTATTTCACTCACAGACCATGATAATGTTTTGTCTTATGATAAGGCTGTTGAATATTTAAAAACAAAAGAGGTTGATTTCAGGATAATTCCCGGAATAGAGGTTAATACTCTTTATAAAGATTATGAGGTTCATATTCTCGGATATTTTCCGGATGTTACCAAAAGTGATTTTAAGAATATGCTGAAAATCCAGCAGCAGGCGCGTATAAAACAGACCAAGGAGATTTTGCATCTTCTTGCAAAAAAAGAAGGAATTAAGATTGCATTTGATGATGTAAAAAATATGGTTGCAGAAGGCGGCAGTATCGGGCGTCCGCATATTGCCAAAGCTATTACAAACGCCGGCGGAACCAGCAACGTTATGGAAGCATACAGCAAATATATTCATAGAGCCTCTCCGGTTTATGTAGAGAGAAAAACCGTTTCTCCTTTTGATGCGGTTGAGGTTATTTATGATTCAGGCGGAGTGCCTGTTATAGCACATCCTTATGATATTGATATAGCAGAAAAACTCATAAAGGAGCTTATGAATTGCGGGCTTAGGGGGATTGAGGCTTATCATAGAAAACACTCTCCCGCGATTGTCGAGTATTTTTCTACTATGGCAGAGAACTTAGGATTAATAGTTACCGGCGGCTCCGATTTCCATGCTCCTAACATTATGAACGGACAAATAATTCTTGGTAAAAATTTTGTACCGGAATGGATTTATGATTCATTGATTAATGAAAAAAAACATCTGGATTTGGCAAGAGGATAGCAGTTCAGAGGTAAACATAATGAAAAAAGCATTCACAATAATTGAAGTTTCAATTTTATTTGTAATATTCTTGATAGTTGCGTTTTTAGTAGCACCGTTATCGCTTGATGATACAATGCAGGCTAAGAATACTTCACGCTGGAGAAATGTTCAGACAGATTTTTCTAATATTTTTTATTCCCTAAATACTCAAAGCGAAGAAAAAGACTTTAAAAGGAAATTTCTTTCCGTACTTTCTGAAGAATTTACAGGCGACGTAAAGCCATATAAAATCACATTCCTTAATGGAACATTTCCTAATAGCACCTATAGGTTTAGTAAATATAAAACTACAAATAATAATGCCGTTGTTGCAATTAAATTTTTTGAAAAACCGCAGAATGATCTGCAAGGTTTGCTAATGTATGATATAAATGGTCCTTCCAAACCAAATGTTTGGGGAAAAGATGTTTTCGGATTAAATATATATTCAGATAGGTTTGAACCCTTTTGTAAAAACGAATCAATCAGCGTACAAAAACAGGAATGTTCAAAAGACGGAACCGGCTTATGTTGTTCTAACTACTATCTTATCGGGGGCAGTTTTGAATGATTAAGAATGTTTGCGTATTTGCATCGTCTTCAAATAATTTAAGTGAAGATTTTTACAGAGATGCTGCAAAGCTGGGGGCTCTTCTCGGGCAGGCTCAAATGAATATTGTATATGGAGGCAGCAGACTTGGACTGATGTATGCTTGCGCATCAGAAGTTAAGGCAAACGGCGGTAAAATATACGGAGTAATGCCTGAAAAACTAAGAGATTACGGAGTCGGAAATCCGGAAGATTGTGATGAGTTTTTTCTGACCTCAGGCATGAGAGAAAGAAAAGCTAAAATGGATGAATTATCTGATGCGGTTATTGCTTTGGCTGGAGGATTTGGAACACTTGAAGAAATTTCCGAAATGATTGTTCAAAAACAGCTAGGGTATAACCAAAAACCCATAATAATTCTGAATACAAATGGATTTTATGATAGTTTAATTAATTTTTTTGAAGACATAATTACTCAGGGCTTTGCCAAAAAAAATACAAAAGAACTTTTTTTTATTGCAAACTCTCCCGAGGCAGTGATGAATTATATTAGCAACTATGATCCTTTAACTGTAAAATTTGCAGGAAAATTCTAGAGCATATCAATATCAACAACATGATGATAAACAGCATATATTGCAGCCTGAACCTTATTGTGAACTCCAAACTTTCTATAGATACTTTCTATATGTGCTTTTACTGTATGGATAGAAATAAACAAAGCCTTAGCAATCTTTTGATTACTATACCCCAGTATTAATAAATCCAAAATTTCTTTTTCTCTTTGCGTTAGTATATCTATTCTTACATTGTCCATATTTATATAATAATACTATTTCGAAAAAAAGCTCTAATGTATTTTCCAATCACAAAAATTTTGTAAATTTTTATGTATTAAAAATTCTATCACCTGCATCCCCCATACCCGGAACAATGTAGCCGCGTTCATTTAAGCCATTGTCAACAGCTGCAACAATAAGAGTAATATCTGGAAATTGCTTGAATACGGTTTCTATTCCTTCCGGAGCTGAAATCATACAAACGCAGCATATATTTTTTTCAGGAATCCCCTTTTCTACATACAGCCGGATAGCCTCTACAAGAGAGTTCCCCGTAGCCAGCATCGGATCTGTTATGTATACATAATACTTTTGAGGATTATCAACAGGCATCGGAACTTTGTTATAATACCATACAGGTTTTAAAGTTTTTTCATCACGGTACATTCCGATATGACGAATTGTAGCTTGCGGAAGAATATCTACCGCCTCATCCGTGAATATCAAACCCGCCCTAAGAATAGGAGAAATTATAATTGTTATCTCATCATCTATTGTTTTGGTCTTACATTTTGCCACAGGAGTCTCTATTTCGATATCTTTTTGCGGCAGATTTTTCGTTGCCTCGTACAAAAGAACTCTTGTCAGTTTCCTTGCTGCCAAGCGTACTCCTTGAGTGTCTGTATCCTTATTGCGCATAGTACATAAACTCTGATTTACAATCGGATTTGATATAATTTTTAAATTATGTTTTTCCATTTTCCGCTGCTCCATTTATTTTTTTACCAAAATCCTCTGCTTTTTTATTTGCGTCATCCAATAATTCATTAGAATAATCTAAGAATTTCTGAACATCTTCATCATTTCCGCTCTTAATTTCCATAAACTTGATTTTTTTACCAAAAGACGAACTTGTATATATGATAGAATTTAACTTATCAAACATATCGTTCAAAAGCCCAAGAGCATCATGCAAGCGCTTTGGAGGATTTACAGTCAGTATCGGCGTATTTTTATCAATATAAGCTTTATCATCCGGCAAATACAATTCTAAAGACTTAGAACCCGCCATTCCGCTAAATTCCACAGTCGCAACTGTTCCTTGAGGAACTGTAATATTTTCATCTGTTATTACAAATTTTATATAAACCTCTTCATTTGTAGGCTTAATTTTGGTTACATGTCCTACCTCTATTCCCATCATTCTAACGGGAGAGCCGACTATTAATCCGTCTACATCCTGCATATAAATATTATAATCATTTGCAGTTTTTATATTTCTCATATAGAAAAAATTCGAAACTAAAATAACAACCAATAATATAATAAGCCAGATAAGAAGCTCTGCTCTGTGAGTGATGTATAACGTATTTCTATCTTTTTTAATCCCCATCATATTAGTATAATTATATTAAAAATTCAAAGTTTAAACAAGTATTACTGTTTAATTTTTATAGCACCCCAAGCGCGGATAAATCCTTTTTCGTACATAATGAGATAATACCCGCCATCTTTTATATACTCAATACTTGCCTCCATATGCTCATATTCTTTGGGAGGAGTCGCTCCTGATTTGGTATATTTGGCATCTATGATTTTTTGAAACTTTTCTTTTCTCTTCTTTTTCCTTAATTCAGCCTTCTCATCTTTTGTTAGTTCTTTTTTATCTTTATAATATTTTGCGAGCTCCTTTTCGTTTTCCGCAAGCTTAAAAACCGGAATAACGGCAATAAGGTCTTTTGATTCAATCAAATATAAAAATTCTCTGTCATCTGATAATGCAAGCTCATAATGTCCGGGCTTGATAAAATTGCCGTTATAATCCGGTATATAATCAAGAATTGTTAAAGTCGGCTGTTCGTCTGTCGGGATTGCGTATCGGTATAAAGAGCTTTGGTGGACTGTTATTCCTGAAGGTATTGCAGGATAAGGCGCTGTCGGTGCAAGATAATCTATATCCCTGATTTTTGGTGTTATTATGCCGTCTATCATAATAAATCCACCAGTTTTTTCATTGTATTATCTATCTCAGAAAAATTTTTATCTAATAGTTTTGCAGAGGCGGTAAATATTAGCGACATATATCTGGGAGACAGACCGGTATTTTTTAATATAAGCCTGTAGCTTTCGCGCATCAAGCGCTTTATTCTGTTTCTTTTAACCGCTCTTTTGTGGATTTTTTTACTTACAACAAAACCGACTTTTGTAGGAATCTCCATTTTTTTTTCACGTCCACAAAAAACAGTTATCCCGTCTCTATGGAAGGATTTTCCGGTTTTATATGTCGCAGTGAATGCGTTCCTTTTTTTGAGCCGATTTTCTTTTGGTAACATAACAAAATCATACCCTTTTTGTAAAGCTTTGTAAAGTTTTACTCTGAAAACCTAAAGTTTTTCCAAAATGTGCCGTAAATACAATTAAGGAGTTAAACAAAAATATGTCAGAAGATTTTAGAGTTGAAAAAAATCAAATACCGGAAAGCCCCCAAAATTCTCAACAAAGCGGGCAAGGTAAAATTATAGATGAATCTAACTACAGGATTCATGCCCCGCGTGAAAAAGGCCCCACCGCAGTCGGACGCGGTGGAGATCCGTTGTTTAGAAGAATAAGAGCTACAAAAGAACAGCTTTTGGAACTTATGGAAGAGACACAGACTGTTCAAGACTGGATTCAGCGCGAAACCTCTAACAATGTTGCGCTCTCCTGTTTGGATAATGAAAACTTAAAAGAAATTTATTATGAAATAAAAGACGGATTCGGTGAATACGGGAAAATATCTCTTATGGGCTTTAAAACCCCATCTGGAGTAGAAATTCCGAGACTAAAAGTTTATGACAAAAATGGAGATGTTTTAGAAGTCTTAACCGGTCCCATGGCTATGGATGAGCTGAATAAACGCGCTCTAGCGTATAGGGAATCTTTGAAAGATTATGAAGAAATGCCAGTTCAAGATGATGAAACCGCCGGTGTTATACAGGATTATTCCGGCAATCCGGATGATTACGCCTAATGGCGGTACTACTGTCCAAGATAATTTTTAGGAAGTTTTTTTGTTGGGTTTCACCCAACCTACGGCTAGACATAAAAAAGACCCCTCACCCGAATTTCTAAGTTTCGCCTTATGGCTCAACTTGAAATTCTGCCCTCTCCCGCAAGGGGCGAGGGAAGCGCTACGCCAGGCGTGGAGTCTACCTGCCCCGCCAGATTGACCTCTGTGTGGGAGGGGCGAAATCTTTGATTTCGGGGAGGGGTCTTGTACAAATATGGAGCTAGTATTTTCTACTCCTAAAATTTATCTTAAACACTAGTACTAGTGGCGGATAAGGTTCAAGCCTGCCTTGATATAATTTTTGAATTCAGAAAAGCTTCTTAAAGAAAGCAGCGTTTTTATTATGAACCCTGGACGTAAATAATAACGTTTTACCGCGAGTTTGTGGAGTTCAAATATTCTTTCGCGGCTTAATTCATGTGATTTTACAACTGGCTGATAATACGCACTTCTAAAATCTAAATTCCCCTCTACAAGGTTATTTGTCATTGCATACGCAAAAAACTTTGTACCAGGAAGAGGAGTTGCCGTATAAAAACTGATGAAATTACTGTCTAATTCAATAGCAAATTTTACTGTCTCTTCTACAGTCTCCTCCGTTTCCCACGGAAGACCTATTACAAAATAATTATAAATTTTAATCTTATTTTTCTTTAGGATTTTTACCGTATTCCTGATATCATCAAGCGTGGTTCTCTTGCCGATATTATTTAACATTCTCTGAGAACCGCTTTCAACACCAATACTTACAAGCCTGCAACCAGATTTGTACATCAAAGCGGCCATCTCATCATCCATGGTATCTGCTCTTGTATTTGACGACCAGGTAATCTTAAGCCCGCTTTCAATGATTTTTCTGCATAAATTTAATGTCCAGTCTCTGTCAAAATTGAATATATCCGACCAGAAAACAAAATTTTTAATGTCATATTTTTCTACGCATTCCCGAATTTCAGCAACAATGTTTTCAGCCGACCGAACTCTGACTTTAGAACCTGAAACGGGAGTTGCCAGACAAAAGAAACACTGATAAGGACATCCTCTTGAAACTTTTATAACAGCCTGCACTTTACCATTATCAGGCCGTCTGTATATGGAATTATCCACCAAATGTCTTGCAGGAAATGGGATTAAGTCCAAATTCTCAATAAAAGGTCTTTTTTCTGTCTTTTCCGCCTGAAAATTAGCCCTATAACAAATTCCTAAAATATCTTCATCTGGAACACGATTTAAAATATCTCTTAGCGTAAATTCGGCTTCTCCTATAATTACGTAATCAAGGAAAGGGTTTTCATATATTGCATTTGTATTATAAGTAATAAAAGGTGCTCCTTTTACAATAATACATACGGTTTTCAGAATTTCTTTAGCCTTTTTTAAGGCACTCATATCTGACTGAAAAGTCGGAGTTGCAATATTTGCAACCAAATAATCAGGTTTAAATTCTCTCAAATCTTTTATAAAATCTCCGCCCTGGCTGTAATCACGGATTTTAGCCTCGTATCCGCAAGCTTCTGCAATACTCGCCAAATACATCAAATCCGTAGGCGGAAGAGGCGGAATTACAAGCAATTCCTTTGTCGGCTGCTGGCACCTGTCCTCCCTGTTTATAACAGGTGAAGGCGGATAAATCAATAATACTCTGCCTCTTTTAGCCCCCGCTGACATAAGTAATTATCCCTCTAAAGTTTTTTCTTTTACTCTTGAAGCTATTAAAGACGCAAAAATTAAGCATCCGGCTCCAATTAAGAATGTGTATTCCCAATGATAATTAACCCCGCCGATTACATTAAATGAGCATTTGTTAATTATCCAAGAAACAAGAGTACATACAAATACTTGCGGACCTGCAATAAAGATATTAAATATTCCCATAACAGAACCTTCTGTTCCGGGTTTTATATACTGGGAAAGCATAGCAAATGGAAGAGCACAAATACTAGCCCAGCCGATACCTGATATTGCCATCAATAGAGCAACAATTTTGAGATTAAAGCAATATGCCATGCCTAAATAAGCAGCAGCCATTGATAACATTGATAAAATATGAATTTTTTTGTTTCCGTATTTTACAGACAATACTCCGATAGGAATCGCAACAACAAAGCATACCAGATTAAATATAGCAAAACAGGTTGAAGAAAAATTAGTTGCTAGAAGTACACTGTTATCATAACTTGCTTTTACAATTTCCGAAACATCTGATAAATCTGGAACTGCAAAAAGCGTGTGGACACAGTACTGAGTGAAATTAATCATCAAGCACATTGTACCAATCCAGGTGAAAAATTGCATCCAGCAAATTTTACCAACCTCAGGAGAAAGAGCAAAAAACTCTTTCAAAGATTTAACAATATTGAATTTTTCTTTCTTTTCTTCTTGAGAGACCTTAATTCGGCGTTCCTTAATAGTAATGCAGGTCCAAATCATGCCGAGAGAAAATGCAAGCGCTGCCATAATAAATTGAGCATTAATAGACATCTGATAGTCAAATGCCCATTTCAAAAATGGCGCGGTTCCGGCCGCAAATACCGAGCCGAGACCGATTGCCAAACTGATATAAGAGTTTGCTATAGAATGCTGCTCCGGCGGAACTACATCCGGAACGAGAGCTCTATACGGCCCCTGAGCAATATTTACACAAGCATCCAATATCCAAATCATAACAGCGGCAAACAATAGCGCTGCTACATCCGGGAAATTAACATGAAAGAATGCACTCATCTGATTTGTAATAAGTTCAGAATTCGGAAGAGCCCATAGAGCAACAGCAGAAAGCAGAGCCCCGCCTAATAAATATGGTCTTCTCCTTCCTAAAATAGAATCAGTCTTATCACTCAACGCCCCGATTACCGGCTGCACAACCATTCCGGTAAAAGGGCCGGCCAACCAAATTAAACCGAAAATAAAAGGGTCAGCTCCCAAATCTTCAGTAACAGGCCCGGATAAAATTATTCTCATCTGCCAGGCAAACTGCAAGCCAAAAAAACCGAGCGCAAAGCTCAGGAATTTAGCTGTAGTAAACTTTTTCAAAGCATTATCTTCCATTGATGTCTCTCCACACATTCTTATATTAGTGTACAAGTAACAAAAAGTTGCGTCAAGAAAATTAATACATACTAATAATCTTATCAATCCCGTTTTTTGCTATATTAAAAAGCTCTATCATCTGTTCAAACTCGTATGGTTCACCTTCTGATGTTGTCTGAAAATCAATAATTTTGCCGCTTTTTGTTAATATTACATTAGAATCTACCTGTGCATGTGAATCTTCGACATAATTTAAATCAAGTTTAATTTCTCCGTCTACAATACCTATAGAAATCGCACCAATAGGTTCAATAATAGGATTCTCCTTTAAATCACCGGAAGCTAAAAGTTTATCAACAGCATCTTTCAACGCCAAATATCCGCCGCAAATACTTGCAGTCCTTGTACCACCATCAGCTTCAATGACATCTGCATCAATAGTGATTGTCATATTAGGCATCTTTTCTAAATCTACACAAGCTCTAAGGCTTCTTCCGATAAGCCGTTGAATTTCCTGTGTCCTGCCGGAAACCTTATCCCGTTCTCTTTTGCACCTTGTACTTGTAGAAGCAGGTAACAGTGAATATTCAGCTGTCACCCACCCTCTGTTATCATCCTCTGGCATCCATTTGGGTTTCTTCAACTCTACAGAGGCCGTTACAATAACTCTAGTATCACCAAACTCTGTTAGAACCGAACCAAGCGCATGTTTTGTAAACCCATGTGTAAATTTTACTGGTCTAAGTTCGTTGTTTTGCCTTCCGTCTACTCTCATATATCTCCTCCAAATTATGTATTTATTCTAACATAGAATTGACAGTGAGTGAAAAGAAATATAAAATATGCTTGTGTTTAAATTTAAACACAAGAGGAGGTTAATATGACAGAAGGAATCAGTACATCATTTTCAGGCTCTGTATTCACAAGTATTACACAGAGTTCCACGACTGCACAGGCAGTAAGTTCAACAACATCGACAGAAACAACAGAAACAACAACTGTCAGCAGCAAATCTACAAATGAGATTTTAAATGAATTACGACAGGATGGAATGTCTGCAACAATGTCAGCGCAGGATATCGCTGATGAATACGGAGTTTCGTTTTCTAAAGCACAGCAAATATTGAGTGAGCTAAAAGGCGAACAGGACGGAACATTCGCGCTTGACAACCCGATCCCTGAAGATTCAACAGTCTCTTACCATGTATAAAAGGGGGTAAACTCTATAAATACGGATGTTTATATTTGTTCATTACTCCTAGCACAAAGGACCTTTTAAAACATGGCTAAAACGAGAGCCCCTCATCGGGGCTCTCGATCATTTTCGACTGTATATTATCCCTTAACAGGGGTTGGGGTAAACGTGGGAAGCTCTTAACCTGAGAATGTTTTGTAAGAAGATTCAATGTTATCATTGATAACCTTATCAACAGCTTCAATTTCTGTTGTAATCTGAGTTCTTTCGTTATCAAGTCTTTGAAGCTTTAACTCAAGGTTCCTATCTTCCTGTTGTATAATTGATGTTTTTGCGTTAATTTCCTTCTGTTTCTTATCATATAAGTACTGCTGATATTCGTATTCATTGTATGCATCTTCATATTCAGCAGTATTTGTTGTTTCTTTTGCTGACACATCTATTGTTGTATAAGAAAGAGGTTCATTATTTTCATCATAAGTTGAAGGAATTTCTATTGATGTTATTCTCCCGGAAGCCGGATCAAATGATAATTTTGCATTATCATATGGAACATTTTTAGTAAACTGTCCGTTTGCAATGTAATCATATGTAGTACAAGTATTATTAGCACCTGTTTTTGCACGTTCTACTTCTTCTTTTAAGGCAAAGTGTATATTATGATTATCGTCAAAATATACATAAAAATCATTTACTGTATACGCTTCGCCATTAGCTTTCTTTAAACCGGAGTTCTCAATAGCTAATACATAACCATCATACTCATCTTGAGTAACAATATCAGTAGTTAGTTCATAAGCCGTTTTCCCTGCAATAGTATAACCAGTGTCATTTGGTACAGTTAAGTTAGTCTGTCCGTTTTCATCTTTCATATAGAATGGACCTTTACTCTCAACTAATGTATATAACCCGTCGCCGGCTTCTTGAACAGCACCTTCAACGTCAGTACAAAGCTCACCATTCTTTGTATAAATATTGCTTAACTGTTCGGAAGTAAATGTTTTTGCGTCACCAACTTCTTTGGAAAAACCATTTACACCAAAGTAGTTATTTTCTTCTGTTTCTTCAGGTTTTGTACTAGAAAAGACAAAGTAACCTTTATTATAAGTTTCGTCTTCTTTCCCGCCTTTTACATATTGACCTTCGTCATTTAGGATATAGTATTCTCCACTTGCAGGTTTTGAAGCTTGTTCAATCAAATAACCCTGCGGATTTTCATCCTCTGTTTCTTGATATCCGGTAACAGTTTCTGTATATGTTATTGTTATTGGAGTTGCTTTAATAGTTTCTGAGCCTTGAGCGGTAGTCTTATAACCATTATTTTGAGTAAGTGAATGACCATAATCAGTATAGCCAAGGGTTACATTGTATAATCCATTGCTTCCAGGTTTAACATCATTTGCACTAAATGTATAATTAACAGTACCAGATGTCCCAGAATATTCGATTGTTGTATAGTCACTTGTAGAAGGAGGAGTTGGAACCTGCATTTCAAGCAAGCTATTATATAATGAAGTAGCTTGTTGAGATAGTATAGTTCTTTCTTGGTTAATCTGTTGCCCTTGATATTCTAGATTTGATTGTCTAGCCTGTAGACTTAATAACCTTGCTTGTGATGCTGACATACCCATAGTTAGTGTCTCCTTTTTCCTTTTTATTTAATTTTTTGTTACATTCAATGTTACTTATTGCTTATTGTGTTACATAGAGACTTGATTTTTTGTCTTATCTTGTCTCTGTACTATATATAACGGCATTTTTTTTGAAAACTTTAATATTTTAAGAAAAATTGTTACAATTCGTTACATTGATAATAATTTATTGTACATTTATATAC
>CALUQF010000027.1 GCA_944322835.1 Candidatus Gastranaerophilales bacterium
TGATAGTAATATAAACCGGTTCAAGTTTATTTACCCCAGTTTCCGTCATACCTTCAAATTTCGCATCTGCATATTTTTCTAAAAGTTCAACAGCGCGTAAAAGCCCTGGTTTAACGGCCTCGATATCGACTCCGCGTTCAAACCTTGCACAGGCTTCTGAACGGTAACCGACACTGCGTGCGCTTTTTCTGTTATATTGAGGTGTAAAATATGCGGCCTCAAGCGCAATATTTTTCGTGTTTTCATCTATTTCGGAATTAGCTCCGCCGAATACTCCGCCGATACATACAGGCTCTTTTTCAGAAGCAATAACAACTGTATCGTGCGTAAGCTTTCTTTCTACTTCATCTAGTGTAACAAGGGTTTCTCCTTCTTCCGCGCGTCTTACGCATAAATAACCGTTCAATTTGTCTAAATCGAAAGCATGAAGCGGGGTGCCGTATTCCAAAAGAACATAGTTTGTAATATCTACAATATTATTTATTGCTCTAATGCCAGAGGATACGAGTCTTTTTTGCATCCACTCCGGAGAAGTTTTAATAACCGCATTTTTTATAATACCAATTGAATAATATTTGCATACATCATTATCTTTGATTTCTACCTTGAAATCAGCAGGGAAAGTTTCTCGTGATGCGTATTCAAACTTCAGCGGGCGGTTAAAAAGAGCAGAAAGTTCTCTTGCGACCCCGATTACTGACATCTCGTCGCCTCTATTTGCTGTCGGTGCTGTATGCAGAATGTAATCTTTTTCAAACCCTAAAACATTTTCAACATCAAGTCCTAAGCCGACATTAGGGAAAATTCTGTTAAGGATTAGGATTCCGTCTTCTTCCTGATAATTTCTATCCGCAACTCCTAATTCATCATCAGAGCATAACATGCCTTGAGACTCAACGCCGCGGATTACAGCAGGAGTGAGTTCAAACTGTTCTCCTGTTTTTCTGTCTAAAACTTTACTTCCGACCGAAGCGTAAGGAATAACCTGTCCAACTTCAATATTTTGTGCACCGCAAACTACTGTCTTTAATCCGGAACCGGTATTTACAGTTACAAGATGCAAATGGTCTGAATTCGGGTGATTGTCAATTTTTTCTATTTTAGCAGTTATTATATTTGTGAATTTTGGTCTAACCTCTTCAACCTCTTCAATCTCAAGACCGCTCATTGTGAGTTCGTGTGCAATCTGCGCTACATCTAAATCTCTCAAATCAACTAATTCATTCAACCAGTTTAATGAAATCTGCATACTTCCCTACCTCTCTATTTATTAAGTTTATTATATAACAAAAATAGCTTGAGAATAAAATAAGCCATTTGAGTCCAAGATTTGTTAAATTTTGTAACAATATATCTATATATCCTAAAGTTTTTTTTAAAAAATGCCGTAATAGTAATTGTGACAGATGTATAATTCGCAAAGGAGAAATATGCAAAATCCATACGAAGCACAGGCTCGACTAAATTATAACTATAAAAAGGCAGATGTTTCGCAAGAATTTTTATACAATCAGTATGAAGTTATGAAACAAGCCGAACAGCAAAATAAAGAAAAGTACGAAAAATTTATAGAGCGCATCAAGCTTTTTGAAAAAGTCAATACACTTATAGATGCGAAAGAGCTTGCAAAAAAGATTTTACCTACTGCGAAAGAAGTAAGTAAATTTAAGATAGGCAGCGCAAAGTGTACTATTATTAATAAGGAAGATTGTTTTCGTATTTGTGTACAGGCTCCGCATGAGTTTATAAGCTAT
The DNA here is from genome assembly GCA_944322835.1 of Candidatus Gastranaerophilales bacterium. Taxonomy (GTDB): domain Bacteria; phylum Cyanobacteriota; class Vampirovibrionia; order Gastranaerophilales; family Gastranaerophilaceae; genus CAG-196. The sequence goes on from CALUQF010000027.1 coordinate 1,755, forward strand.
GACTTTATATAAATCATAATACATTCTTCAAGAGGTATTAATGGCAATTGTCGGTTATAATAATTTGAATTCAACCATAAAATATTCAGGCACAACTGTTACTGGAAGTTGTGGAAGTTCTGGTTCAATAGGTTCTGCCGGCTTATCTGGTTCTGTGGGGGTTTTAGGTTCACTCTTTGCTGGAAGTGTTGGTTCCTTGGGTTCAATCATATCTTCTGATCCTTACCGTGCAATAAATTCTTTGCAAAGCTCTTTAAAGGAAATTGGCAAAAAAATGATTGACAGTGGAATAGATGGAAATAAAGTTTACAGTATGCTTAATTTCCTAAGCAGATTTATTAATGGTACTGTAACATTGCAAGAAACTTTGGAGGCACTAAAAAATAATGGTATCAATGCTAAAGGCACTCAAAATAACGCTAATACAGTAATAACTTTTTCTTATGCCGGCATAAATTGTGCTTTTAGGCAAGTGACAGAACCTGGCAAAGATTGCAAATTATATACTAAAGAAGATTTAACAAACGGTTCATATTCATTACCTGAAAAACTTATCAATCAGTATTTTAATTGTGTCTATACAGATTCTTTCAATGGAAAGCTTTATACACTCAAGGCAAACTGCGGTTATGCAAGTGTACAACAGTTAAGTCTGGCTATATTTGAAAAATACAAAGAAGATTTATTATTAGACAACTTTTTAGCTGATAAGAACCGTGAAACAAACTCTGCTCATTACTTATCAGTAAAGTTGGAAAATGGCGGAGTTATAACTTCTACAAACTATACTCAATATATAGACGAGATAGGTCTTGCAGAAGGGGATGATGCAAAACAACTACGAGATGAAGCTTTAAATAAGCTTATTGAAGATTTTACATCTGGCAATTTAAATACCTCGCAAATATCTTATTTGTTAAGAGCCATTGGTGTAAGTGATAAAGAACTTACAGAAGATACGAATGGTATGTATAAATTATCATTTAAATATGATGGTAATACTTATACTCTTATGTGTAATAAAGCTGCTGCTGAAAAATCTACAGATGATATTCAGCAGACAACATATACCTACGAAGCTTTATTAGATATTGCAGGAGATAAAGGTATTGATGAAGATGTATTACAAACCTATTTTATAAAGTCAAGTTCCGGAATAAGGGGTATAGACGGACGCGATTCTAATGTACTTCCGACGGTAAGCTACACATTAAGAGAAGGGAAAACTCTTGAAAGTTTTAAAGCAGCCAATGATGCCTCTATATATAGCAACAGCACGGAGGGGAAGTGGGAGAATTTTATTGCAAGCGGCAGTTATGATAAATTATGCAGCTTCTTAACAGGAGCAGAAAAACTCGAAACAGAAGAGATGCTTACACTATATACAGAAATAGCTGACATTCTTAATACAAAATTTACAAATTCGGAAGGAGACATGAGCATACAATATGCATTAAAATCTTCTAGAGAAGTTCTTATGAAAAGCATCTATTCTTCAGTTGTCGGACGTGAATGGAATGGCAATGAGAATACTTTTGTGCTTGATATAGTCGCAAATGCTGATGATACTTCGACTTTGCGTATAATACGTGATATGGATGATGTATTCCACATGTCTCAAACCCAGAAAGAGGAATTGACCGGGTTTATGGATAATCCGGAGAGTGATGAGCTTGGATTATTTATCGACAAATTATATATTGTATTTGACGAAACATTAGGCTCTTCAGATGATGCTATTAATGAAATGAGTACAACAGAAGGAATATTATGTAATGATCTATATAACGTTTACAAATATCAATATGGAATTGATGAAGAAACGTTTAAAGAATTGTATACACTGGCCGGTGATTATGCACTGAATTCAGACACTGCCCCTGGTACTGTCGAAAATAGCCAGGAATTTTTTAATTTTTTAGAAATATCCTGTAAATTAGAGGATTACTATAAGTATTATAAAAGTGAAAATAAAGATATACAATCTGATATAATAAATCATATCTTTAAAGAAGGTATAAGTAATTTATTAACCCCAAAAGCCTTAACAACTGAGCTTAGTAGTTTAGCGACTGCATTAGACACTTTTATTAATAAGGCACTTATTAATTATATATTTTCTGATTTAACAATTGAACAGCAAGATACAGTAGTTAATCAACTAGATACACAAATCGCTAAACGTGGTTTGCCGAGTAAAGTAAACAAACTACCTATAGAATTTCCAGAAGGTGTAAAAGAGAAATATACTTATCAAAATACAAATGTAACTATTGAAATAGATCTGTCGAATGGCATTCGGAAACGTTTCAGTGACTATTACTATCTCGACACAACAATGACAGTAACTACAAATGGTGAAAGTTATTCGATACCAATACAAGGAGTAATTCGCCCCACTGAAAATGCTAATGGGGAGATTTTGGATTGTGGAACAATTATAGATAGTTATTTAAATCATTTAACAGAAACCGTTGGCAATGTTCCAAATATTATCAGAGATGATATATATAATGAGATTGATTGTATCTTTATTAAAAATACTTGTTATAATCCATACGACCCTCAAAAGATGGACACTGCGCAAGGTGTATTCGATCATTATAGCAATACAATACAACTTAGTATTGATAATATTTCAGCCCTTAGCACAAAAGGTTCAGAGTGTTCGATATTTAGGGCAGCATTATTGCATGAATTAGGACACGCATTAGATAGTTTTTATACCACTATTGGAACGCTTGAGTTTCATACCACCGATCTTAATTCTGGTGAAGGATATTTAAGTAATGAAGAATTAAGAAATATTTTTAATAATTTACAAGAGCTGATTAAAGAAGATAAAAAGTTAAAAGATAGGAGTTATCCTGTAACGTCCTTTAATGAATTTTTTGCTGAATATTATGCATATTTATATACTGACGGTAATAGTTTATATTCAGATGTAATAAAGAAGTTCATCAAATTAGCATCGGACAATGAAGATTTTAAAAAATTGAAAGATGCAATGGATAATAGTATTACAAAAATAAGAGAAGATAAGCAAACAAACCATTATAGTGAGACGGAAGAAGACAAATACAGAGGAAGAAAACAAGCAGAAGTTGGAACTCACTCTGATAGTGACAACACTAATGATTTAAATTGTTTAGAAACCCCTTTTCAAACAAAAGATCCGTACTGGGGTTCAGATATTCCTTTTGCAGAATCTGCGCTTAATACCCTTAATAATTTTGTTCAGTCTGTTTCCTGGAGCGGTGATTGGAAAAAAGAGTTAGATGGCTCAATAACAATGCCCACCGTAACCGTAACGGCATCCAGTGTCGTTACAAGCAGTAATTTAGGATATGATATATTGATGCACAAATTGGCAGATGCTGGTTACGATTACAGGGCCAGCCAAAAGATAATGTGTCAGCTTGAAGATTGTTTGGGTATTGAAAAAATGTATGAAATAGAAGATTTAATCGCTTCTGGAGCAATTGAAGTTCGAATAGCAGAAACATATGATTCATATATAGAGTTTCAACAAAAAGATCTTGAAAAAGCCAAGACTGAAGAGGAGGCTAAAGCGGCTGAAGCGACAAGATTAGCTTTACTAGCTGAAGGTAAAGCAAGCCCTAAAAATCCAGAAGAATTTGACAGTTATTTGAATGCAGTATTTGGAGACTTGTATAAAACGAAAGAAAATTCATATACTGATACAATGTCATCTTGGCAATATACTGTTGTTCGCGAAGCGGATTATCTTCCTGATACTCCGGCACAACCTACCCAAACTGTTACAAGTAGGGTATATGCATATGACAATGGGCGTGTTACAGTACGTGTAGCTTATTCTAATGGAACATCAGAAGAACAAGATATAACAAACACTTTACAGAACAGTGTATATTATTCTGCCTTACAAAAAAATAAATCTTTGCAGTACCAGGATATAAATAGTATACTTAAAGAATTCGTAAAACAACAAAATGAACTGCTTGGAAATGATACAAATATTCATGAAAGCTTCGGGCATATAGGAACAACTTAATGAAAAAAGAAAAACTTTATACTAAATATAAATTTAATCGAGATGAATTGGCGATGCTCTGTCTGTTTTGCAAGGTTAAACCGGATGAGCTTGTTGACAAGCTGGATAGCATGTCATATGATGAAAGAAAAGCTCTTTACCATGTTATACCATTCTTATCTGCAATAACAAAATGCAAAAAACTAAATTTTCAATAGTAATGCCTGTATACAAGGTAGAACAATATATAGCACAATCTCTTAAGAGTGTTTTGGAACAGACTTTTTCTGATTTTGAACTCATTCTTGTTGATGACTGCTCGCCGGATAATTCTATAAAGATTGCTCAAGAGTTTGCAAAAGAAGATTCCAGAATAAAAATAATTACCCAGCCTAAAAATATGGGATGCGGAAGGGCTAGAAATACCGGGGTACAACATGCAACCGGTAAATATCTCTTAGTGTGGGATCCGGATGATTGGGTTGAAAATAATTACTTAGAACTTGTATATAATATTTTTGAAAATTATGATGTAGACAGTGTTTGGGTTAAATTGTGGAAATATTTTGAATCCATTGATACAGCGGTTCTTCTTGATGTTTATCCGTGTTTAACACATCATTTAGGAGGTTTAATAGATATTACCCCGGAAAATATTAATGATTTTCCTGTGTTTGCTTGGAATAAAGCTTATAAACTTGATGATATTAAAGAAAACGATTTCGGATGGGCTGAAAACTCATTTTATGAAGAAGTATATTTCTATTACGACTTCTTTATGAATTTTCATAAAGTCTATATAATTGATGAAATGCTTTATTATTATAGACAACGTGAAAACTCCATAATGACTACTAAAAAGTTCGAAATAACCCGGTGTGAAGATTTTTTTAAAATAATGACTGCAACTTACAACTTAGTAGATATTAGAGGTGCAGATCCGGCATTTAAGGATGCTTTAGTCAGATGTGCAAGAAGATATAAATCCTCATTCTCTGAGAATCCAGAGCTTAAGAATATCTCTGCAAAGTTCTTTCAGGAATTCTTAAATAATGTGAATATTAACCAAATTATTTCTTAAATAATCTAGTTGCTCCAAATAATTCAGGGTTGAACAGATTATAAATATATTCTTGTGCTTGTTCTGTATTTGTTAATTCATCGCCTCTAAGCTCTGCGATTCTGAGAATTGCAGTTATAAGCATTGACATATCTCCATCACCTACTACAGTTTCAGAGATATAATTTTCTGTCATTAAACCGTATTCTGTTGATGAGTTGTGAGCGTTTAAATTCGGAAAATATACATTGAAGCAATCTCTTTCTTTCTTAAAGCAAGCGCTTATTTTTTCTTTTGTACGCGGATCTTCGAATAATTTATTCAAAGCATCCAAAACAATTTGCCCTTCTTTAGTTAAGGCTTTAGATTCTGTATTACCTAAAACACCGTCTCCAACAATATCAGAGCTGACTACAGCATTTTGCTGTTTTGCTATTTCTTGTGCGCGTGCTAAATTCTTCTTGTTCATTTTAGGATCATCACCCATCAATTTTAGGTGTCTGTCTATATTATCGCTCATTCTGGTGCTGAAATTTAATCTTTCACCCATTTCTCTTATTGCCGCATCCATTGCCTTTGTATCCTGATTCTTGAGGGCTTTATTGTAATCTTGTACAAGAATTCTAACGTCTATATTTTTAGACTTCGCTGCTTCGTACATAGAAGTCACAATCGGTTTCAAGATTTTTGAGGCTTCACTAAAAGAATAGTTATCTAAAATATCTTTTGTTAAAGATGTATCTTTTATTAAAAACCCAAGTATGGAATTTCTGTTATCTATAGCGTTTTGATAGTATTTCCATACTTCTGAAACATTATTTTTGTTAATCTTTGAAAGTAATAAAGTTGTCTCTTCAGTGTTGGCTTTACCAAATACTCTTGGTAAAAAAGCTTTAGCCAGGTTATCAGCAATTACATCTGAACTCAAAAGAGAAGCAGCTTTTGAAAACTCTCCTTCAGATACTTTTAGAGCTGAAGCTGCTTGCTTTAATTCTTGCTTATCTAACACGCCATCAGAGCCAGCATATTTTAATACAAAGTTATTAAAACTTTCTACCTCGCTATTTTCTAAGCTTTCATTATTATTTTTGTCAAAACTTGCGTATACATTCCAAATATTCTCATTGCGATAATTTTTATTAATACTTTCAAAAGGTTTATTCAAGTATAAATTAGTGTTTGCTGATTGAAATTTAATTTCTGAAGCCATGTACTCTTTCCTTAATATTTTATATGATATATATATAAAGTATTTCTACAAACAAAAATTGCCTAAATTTTTCAGTATGTTAAGAAATATTAACTTTTTTGTGTACAAGATTGTAAATTTTAGACATTAAAAATCCCGGCTCCATCTGCCCGCTATCCGGACGGACGAGGGGTAAATAAAGATATACGCTTATATACGGTTTTCTCTTTTGAATTTATCTTGAACGATTGCGCAGTTTGGTGGCGGGTTTGTTAAATTTTGTAACAATATATTTATATACACTAAAGTTTTCGAAAAAAATGCCGTTAACAAAAATATCTGATATAAAAGAGCTTAATATACAGAAAAACAGTAAAAAAACATTTTCTAAAGATATTTCCAATGTAACACAATACCCATTGTGTTACATTAGGGTTTTTATCTTACGGCTAAAAGGGTTGGTTTTACTTTTATTTAACCATTTTATTTGCCCCTCCTTTTCTTTCTCTTTTTTTGCGATAGAAAAGAGAAAGAAAAGGAGCAAAAGAAAGAGAAAACACGCGGCTGTTTTCTATGCCCTGACGGGCATTGGGGTTAAATTGTTTTTAACCTCCACGGCCGGACCGGCAAGCCGGTTCTTTTACGCTCACTATGGGTGCTTACGCACCACGTTCGCGGCGTGCGCCTTGTTATTTATTGTGCCCAGCCAACAAGTTTCGCGCATTCCCTCTCCACGGGGGAGGGTTAGGGTGGGGGCTGATTCTTTTTGTACATTTTTGCGTCCAAAATATGCTCCTTATCTTGCTTTTACCCCTAATGTAACACAATGGGTATTAAGTTACATTCGAGGCAGGCTGGGAAGTTTATTTCCCTACTGGTAGGCTTGACGGAATGCCTGCCGTCCAGTCTCCTACGTGCGTAGCACCACAATATGTATTAAGTTACATTCGAGGCAAAGAAACTGCAAGAACAAATAATGAAAGGAGCTTTATGGCACTTGTTAACTATAATAACATTTATAATCCTTACTCGCGGGCAATATACAATGGTTCTGCTATGTCAGCAGGCTCTTGCGGCAGCTTAAGTTCTGCCGGTGGAATTGGCTCGTGCGGATACGCTGGTTCTTGCGGCGGAAACGGTTCATTATCATACGCATATGGCAGTACCTCTTCAGTAAATAGAGGTAGTTCATCCGGTATTAATAGGGGCATTACATATACAGGTAGTGCCGGTAATACAGGAAGAACGGGAAGTACCAGTTATGCAGGCAGTGCAAGAAATGCCGGTAGTACAAGCTGCGCAGGAAGTACCGGCAGTGTTGGCTATATAGGTAGCAGTTATGTTGGCAGTGCTGGTAGTATGGCTTTTGGAGGAAGTGTCGGAAGTATCGGTAGTGCTGGCTATGTAGCTTCTCCTTTCAGTAGTTTAAGCACAAATATGAAAAAAGTTGCAAATAGTATGTCAGGCAATAACATAGAAGACAGAACCATCACGCTTATGCTTCAGACAATGCAGAATTTTGTAAGCGGAAAAATACCTTTAAAGAACGCAGTTCAAATTCTTAAAAATTACGGAATTAAGGATATCCAAATAACGGATTCAAACACAAAAAGCATTAAATTTACGCTTGGAGAAAAATCTTATACATTTTCTTGCAGCAGTGAATACAAGAGCGGAAGCCCGACAAAAGAGTTTTATTCAAAATCGGATTTGCAAGGAAAAGGGACATGTTATTTCTCTGATAAAATGCTGAATGAATATTTTGATATATCTTATAAAGATTCCGATGGTACAGTTTTATACACTCTAAAGCCTGACTGCGGATATACATCTGCAGATAAATTAGGTCGCGCATTGTTTAATCAATACAGCCAGGATTTACTGCTGGACAATTTCTTGAACAATAAAAATCGTGAAGTTGAAAGTGGTTCTCTGTTGTCACGAGAAACTGCAGACGGAACAATAATAACTACCCAAAACTATACACAATACATTGATGAAATTGGTTTAGCAGAAGGTGAAGACGCGAAGAAACTAAGAGATGAGGCATTAAATAAATTGTTGGATGATTTCACACTTGGAAATTTAACTACCTCCCAAGCTTCAGCAATATTAACTGCTATTGGTGTAACTGACAAGAAATTTGATGAAACGCAGGAAGGGTTGTATGAATATACTTTCAAGTATGATGGTGTGAGTTATACAATTCGTTGTAATAAAGCGGCTGCAGAGAGTTCGACAGACGCTCCTCTGCCAAATTATATAACAAATCTTGATTCATCGCTAATAACGCCGCGTCCTATTGGTGAAGTCGTTAAGCCTGGGGCGGCTTCTGAAGGTTTGACTTTTGGGCTCGGCAAGCCTGTCCAAATGGGCGGAACGATCAGTATACCTCCACTCAATACGGATACCGATTATACAACTGAGGCGGTTGTTTCTGAAGTGAAGGATGATACAACCGAAGTCGAAGCAAACTGGAACGAGTTTCTTGAGAATGGTGATTATGACAAGCTCCTTAATTTCTTGAATGGTTCAAACGAAATCGAACCTGAAGAAATGCTTGATTTATATAATAGCATTTCAGAAGTATTAGACGCTGAATTTACGACATCAGACGCGGACCGGAATTTAAAAAACACACTGGAAGGTGCAAAAGATATATTAATGCATTCTATGTATAAGAATATAACTGGCAAAGTTTGGGACGGAGATAAGTATAGTTTTGCCCGTGATATTTTTTATGCAGCAGTATTAGGTTCTGAGATAAATAAAACAGCAATTCAAATGGTACGTGATATGGACGATGTATTCTATATGTCAGAATCACAAAAAGAAAGTTTGAATAATATTCTTAAGAATCCAGACAATGCCAATACTACAGAGTGGGAGTTCTTATCTCAAATGAATACAATACTGAGGATGCTTGCAACTCCGGAGGATGCCACAAGAGAAATGTCAAGTTTAGGCATGACCTGTGCGCAGTTGTATATCTCATTCAATGCAAAATATGGAATAGACAGTGAGACCTTTAATGAATTATACTTAATCGCAGGCGATTATGCGCTAAATTCCGGTACTGAACCTGGAACAGTTGAAAATAGTCAAGAGTTTTTGAACGCACTGGAAGCATATATTACAGGTGATGTTAGAGAACTACGGTCTATGTCAGCAAACATACAACCCAAATTAGAAAATGAAATAGAAGGAAGTGAACAATACAATAAGCTTTATGATATATATACTAATTTAGAAGACAGTATCCAAAATCTTACATTGCTTGCGAATCCCAATGATCCTGTCTTTATTGAAAAACTCGCTAATAAAATGTCCAATTCTGATTTGAAATTCACATATGATAATTTTGTCGAAATATATCAAGAGGTTTTAGGAATTGATACAATAACCCTCGATGATATTGCAGCTTGTTCAATTATATATACAAAATTTGTACAATTAATTGCTAACACAGAAGATGAAGATGCTATATCTGATTATAATAAATTGCTTGCAGATTATAGTTTTAAAGATATTGTAATAAATGATAACGCACAAGATGATACCCCACAGGCTTATAATGTAAATGTAAATAAAAGGTCTTTAGATTGGAATAAAAATGAGAATACACAGCAATCTAAAAAAATAAATAGAATGACAACCAATCAAGCTTTAGGTATTTGTGATATTGATTTTAGTGGAGATATTGATCCTAGAGGAGAAGTTTATCGTAGGTCTATATTTGTAAAAGAAAATTTAACAGATGAGCAAAGAGAATATGTACGTAAATCATATATAGAATGTGCAAATATGGATATGGTAAAAGAACTTATTGGGGAAAATATTTTTGGACTGGAAATTCCAGACGGCTTATCAACATGGATTCCTGTAGCGGGGGATCTTGAAGGTTATATAAAAAATAGCTCTCAAATTAGAATAGATTATTTGGACGGAAAAATTAATAAAGCACAAAAGATAGAGCGTGAAGCTATAGAATTTGGGGTTACAATTGTAAAATTGTGTACTAGTGCTCTTGTTCTAGGAGGAAAGGCAATCTCCTTCCTGGGCAAGATGGTTGTAAAGTTTGCCCCAGCAAAATATAGTTTATTAACGGGTTTATTAACAGGTATGGGATGTAAATCTGCAGAAAAATTATTAGCAAAATTTTCTAAAACCGAAATAGGTCAACTTTTTGACCTGTTATTTAAAAAAGGAAAGCTTGGAGAGTTTATAAAAAATGCTAGTAATGTTGTAACTGAAAATGGTATTAGAAGTTGGTTAAAAGAAAATAAGGGTACCAATGTAGGTGAGCAAGTCGAAGGCAATACACAAGGTACCGGGACGGGCCCTAATGGAGCTTCTGGAGCCGGTGGAGGTGGAAGTTCTCCATCAAATAACAATAACCCAAGTTTTTCAGATATTGCTTTAGCAAAACTTGATAGTTGGACGCAGCAGGCATCACAAAGTGGTAACTGGTTATACTATAATGATAGTAATGGTAATAAAAATGTAATCATGCCGCAAGTTACAGTTTCAGCAAACATGTCATGGTATTCAAAAGAATTCTTTAATCAATTAGCTGACGCTGGACTGAGTTATGAAGAAGCGCAAATGTATATGGCAACATTAAGAGAATATATAAAAGATGACAATGACGTTACTGAGGTTATGAAAGCTGTTGCTTGCGGTAAATATAAAATAACAAAAGAAGAAGAATATGCAGGTTCTAATACATATATCCTAGGAATAGCACCTGTTACTGAAGGAGATATAATTGCTGAAGGTAGCGGTTATGCTGATCAAGTGGATGCTAATGCTTCCAAAGATGAAAATGGAAACCCAACAGGGAACTATGCCGGCTGGGATAAAATTCAAGAAGATTTGGCTAATCAATTCCTCCTAGATCCAAATGATCCGACCGCTAAGGGTAAGACTGCAGATCAAATCTTCCAGGATGCATGGGGACTTAATGGTACCAATTCTCAAGGAACGGTATGCACAGTTGCTAATGACGCGGATTATATCAATAACAGTGCTCCTGCTGCTTCTTCTTCAAATAATAAAGTGTATATTAAAGATAAATACTACAAATATGATGGTTATAAAGTAACTGTAAGCATAACATATTCAAACGGTAATAGAAAGGATCTGGATATCACAAGTGAACTTACGTCCCGTATTTACTGGGAAGGGCTCAGAAATGATACTGATGTCTCGTGGTATGAGATCCAGAGTCTACTTAAACAATATGTCAACTGTCAAAACAAACGAGAAGGAAATCTTGCTACATTCTACCATTAGTTTTGGTTTTGTCGGTTGGGCATACTTGTCTAACCAACTCTACCTGAAACTCACTTTAAAATATATTTAATCTTTACATTAAAATTTTGTCTAATAGATGATGTGGAGCAAGTTCCACACTACTCACAGCGCCATGTATCAAGCTTCCCTCTCCCTACGGGAGAGGAGCAGCCGTGTTTGAGGCGGGAGCCGAAAACTACGGATGCGGTGAGGGGGCAATTTTATCTGGTAAGAAAAAGTAAAAAACGGAAAGATATAAATATAAAAACTTTATCTTCAATATTCCCCAGACAGAGCAATAGTAAGTCAGGCACTGTCAGGCTATAAATTATTGGAAAGAAGGTATGCACAGCTGACAAAACCCCTAACGGGTCTGCCCCCTCACCAAGAATTTCTAATACTCAACTGGCGTTTCGTATTGAAATTCTATCCTCTCCCGTAGGGCGAGGAAGTGTGCAAGCCTTGATTTTTATTTGATAAAATTGATTGGGCATACTTGCTAAACCCTCGCCCTACGGGAGAGGAGCAGCCGTGTTTGAGGCCGTGCCGAAAACTACGGATGCGGTGAGGGGGCAATCTCATCCTGTAGGGAAAAATAAAAAACGGAAAGATAAAAATATGAAAACTTTATCTTCAATATTCTCCTTACGGAGCAATAGCAGATCAGACACTCCCTGACTATAAGTTATTGGAAAGAAGGTATGCAAAGCTTGCAAAATCCCTGACAGATCTGCCCCCTCACCAAGGATTTCTAATACTCAACTGGCGTTTCGTATTGAAATTCTATCCTCTCCCGTAGGGCGAGGAAGTGTGCAAGCCCTGATTTTTATTGGGACACTAGTGCGCAAAAGTGAGGGAGCCGGACTAAGTAAAGTTTCAATAAACAGAAACTTTATAATATCATTGTTTCGGGTATAATATTTTGTATGAAGAAAGAAAAGCTTTATACCAAATATAAGTTTAATCTTAATGAGCTGGAAATTTTGTGCAGTATATGCAAACTCACACCGGATAAACTTGCTGACAAGCTGGATAATTCTTCGTACGAAGAAAGAAAAGCTTTATATCAGACAATAACTTTAATGAAGTCTATTATGCAAAATTATAAAAAATAAATATTAGCCAAACTATTTTTTTAAGTAAATTTTTGTAAAAATTTTTCGATTTACTAGCAAAAAAATTTAATTACGCGTTTTAGAACAAATGGATGGTTGATAAATTTCAAAATATGATATAATTGAATAAATAAAGCGAGGTACACAACATGAGTGAAGTAAATGGTCCAAAATTTAGTGTTAATCAGGTAAACTACAGCGGGATACAAAAACCTGCTCAAGAACCGGCACCGGAAGTAAAAGAACCTGAAACAGCAAAGATTAGTGATTTTTCTGACCCGAAAGCAGAAGCACTCGGACGTTCAATGTTGTTTAAGGGTGCTGATGATGTAAAGCATGACCTTATGGCTTTGTTAGAAAATCCGCAAATAGCAGAAAACTCTGATAAAACTTTTGAAACAGCTTTTAAAGCTGCAGAAGCTGCAGGAGTTGAAAATCCGTATGAAGAAGCTGCTTCATTTGCAACAACGTCTATGTAATTAATAGGAAAAGGGAGCTATGGAAGAGAATAATAAACCGGTTGTGAATTTGATTTCAAAACCAGACAATATGCTGAAAACTATTTATACGGCGTGCAGAACCTGTTACAGTGCATTGAGTCCGTATGAAATTTATAACAGTACTGATGACGAAGAAAAAATGCTTAATTTGATTGAGAGGGTAATCTCGTCCGGACATTATTCTACAATCGAACATATTCAGGTAACTTTTGCGATATCAAATGTATCAAGAGCATGCACACACCAGCTTGTAAGACACAGACATATGTCTTTTTCGCAGAAATCTCAAAGATATGTAAAAGAAAAAGGACAATTTGATTATATTATTCCGCCTACAATATTAAAAAATGAAGAGCTGAAAGCAAAATTTGTTGATTTTATGGGCGAAATCTCAAAACTGTACTGTGAATTTACTGAAGCCGGAATTCCAGCAGAGGACGCAAGAGCAGTACTTCCGAATGCAGCCGCAAGCTCAATTGTTGCAAGTTTGAATTTGAGAGAAATGATTCATTTAGCGAATTTGAGACTATGTACAAGAGCACAGTACGAGATTAGAACAATGATTAAGATGATGTGTGATGAACTTATTAAGGAAGAACCCTGGCTTAAATCCTATCTCGTTCCAAAATGCGAAAGACTCGGATATTGCGACGAAGACAAATCCTGCGGAAGGAAACCTAAATTAGCACAATGAGAAATCTTGCAATAATTCTTACTACAATTTTTCTTATAATGGTTGGTGTCTATTTCTTTATCTTTGCACCCGAAAAATATGAAGAACCTGATTTATATCAGGAAATACAAAAACGCGGAGTGATTAAAGTAGGTATTAACACTGATTCAAAACCGTTCGGATTTTATGACGAGAAATGGGAAATCCAGGGATATGACGCGGATTTAGCAAGAAATGTTGCATATTATATCTTAAAAAACCCTAATGCCGTGGAGTTTTATCCTGTAACCCCTGCAAACAGAATGCTGAAAGTATCAACCGGCGAGGTTGATATGGTAATTGCAACAGTTACAATCACCCCGCAAAGGCAGGAAATAATTGATTTTTCTATACCTTATGATTATGCAGGACAGGCGCTTTTGGTAAGAGCAAACAGCAGGATTACATCTATTGCAGACCTTGCAGGGCAAAATGTAGGCGTTGTATTTGGAACTACCGCAGAAAAAAACATGCTGACACTTGCCCCTAATGCTACAATCATCGGGTTTAGAAATTACCATGTAGCTTACGAAGCTCTAAAAGCCGGAAAAATTGATGCCCTGACTTCAGATGATACAATTTTAAGCACATTTACGTTTGAAGATAACTCCGTAAAACTTCTTCCCAAACGCTATTCAAGAGAGCCATACGGTATAGCATTTAAGCAGGGGAAGGGTACGCAGAGGTTGAAAGAGGCTGTTGATTTTGCAATAACTGATATGAAAAACAGGAATACAATTCTCCGCTTACGCAAAAAATGGGGACTTTAAGCTTTTTTTACTCTGAATGCAAATCTTTTGAACAGAAAATAAGTGAATACAGCAGCTGTAAGGGTTGCTATAATCTGCGCTACAAAAACATTTAAATGAAGAATTTTAACTAAAAGCTCCAGAAGTCCCGCATTTATAAGATAGCTGAAAAACCAGGTTGTGCAGCATTTCAGATATTCCTTTGCCCAATTGCCTTTACCTCTGAACACAAGAAATTTTTGTGTCGTAAACGAAACAACGGAAGACATTGCCCAGGCAAGCGCTAAAGCTATCTGATAAGCACTCTCTCCCAATATTAAGCATATTGCTGAATATATAAGATACGACACGCCGGCATTGAATCCGCCGATAAGCAAAAATCTTATTTTATCAGATAATTTAAACCAGCTTTCCTTCATCTTTTTATTATACCACTAAAATCTTAAGTACAAAAAAATATTAATGCCAATATATTTTTCTCGTCATTTTTTCTTCTTTTTTATATCAAAAGAGGGGTAAATGTAACCAGCCGAAGTCACACTTCCAAGCCTGGCGTCATTCTTGGAGTAAGCTTTCTAAAAGCGCCTAGTAACAAACCTAACACTTTCCAACCGTCATTCTGGGGGTAAATGTAACTGGTTTGTAGATTTACTTCCAGTCTTGGCGTTATTCTGAGGGTAAATGTAACTGGCTTGTAGGTTTACTTCCAGACTTGGCGTCATTCTGAGTGCGAAAACAGCCATTTAGTGAGCCCGAAGAATCTCGTTGATTTTTGAGGCTGCTTGGAGGAGATTCTTCAGTTGCTCTTGTTCCTTCCACTATTGTCCAAGATAAATTTTAGGAGTAAAAAATATTAATTCAATATCCGTACAGGACTCCTCCTCGAAATCAAAGATT
>CALUQF010000028.1 GCA_944322835.1 Candidatus Gastranaerophilales bacterium
ATCTAGCTTCCCCGTATGTTGCGGCATACACTGCCTTAAGAGGATATATTGCGGCTGAATAAGGAGATTTTTATGAACTTGCTTTTATTAAAACAGTTATCTATATTAAGCGCTATTGCCGGCGCTTTAATAGGTTTGGTTGCATCTTTTTCTTATTTTACATTCGTAACCTGCCTTCTTATTTTAATGCTTTGTGTTTCTGCCGTAATAATTGTTTATCTTAAACAGAATGAACTTATAGGAATTATAAACATCAGAGAGGGGTGTATTTTTGGTGCAATAATAGGTTTTATAGCTTTTATCGGTTTTTCTGCCGTATTTGCGCCGATAAGTATGATTGTTGGCTGGCTTATCCCTTCATATACTCTTGGGTTCCTAAGATTCTTTATGGGCGGAGTCGGTACATTTATTGTTATGCTCTTTTTGATAATATTCATGGCCGGAATAAGCGCTCTGTTTAATGGGTTCGGCGGACTTGTTACGGCTTATGTTTACGAACTTATAACAGGTATAAAAAAAGAAAATAACCAGAACTCAAGCGTGGATTTTGAAATTAAGTAATATTGGAGAAAATAAATGGATTTTAAATCAAAGATTAAGACAATAGAATGGGTTGATACATATTCCAAAATGGTAGATCAAACGGTTGTACCTTATGAATACAAGTTTGTAAATATAACATCAGGGGAAGAAATGTTTAATGCTATCAGAAACATGATAGTAAGAGGAGCTCCGGCAATTGGTATAGCAGGAGCGCACGGTGTTATTCTCTTTGCACAGGAACTTGAAAAAGAAAACCTGTCCAGAGAGGTTTTCGTAAAGGAATTAATAAAAAAGGCCGAATATATGAAAACTTCACGCCCTACTGCTGTTAATCTTATGTGGGCGGTTGATAAACAGATAGAGGTTATTAAAAATTCCAAATCAGATGTTAAAGGAATTATAGAAGAACTTAAGCAAAATGCAATAAAGCTTGAAAATGAAGATATAGAAATCAATAAAAAAATTGGTGAATATGGAGCGGAAGTTGTTCCGAAAGGTGCTGCAATACTAACTCATTGCAACGCGGGAGCCTTGGCAACTGTCGGCTACGGTACAGCGCTTGGTGTAGTTCGTTCTGCTTTTGCAAAAGATAACACCATTAAGGTTTTTGCAGACGAAACCCGCCCGCGTCAGCAAGGAGCGAGAATTACAACATTTGAACTTGCAATGGACGGAATCCCCGTTACACTTATTACGGACGGAATGTGTTCTTACTTTATGAAAAAAGGTATGATTGATATGGTTGTAGTAGGAGCTGATAGAATAGCTGCTAATGGTGATACTGCAAACAAAATTGGAACCTATACTGTCGCAATTGCCGCAAAATACCATAATATCCCATTCTATATTGCTGCACCACTTTCAACTATTGATATTTCAATCAAATCCGGCGATGAAATTCCGATAGAAGAGCGCTCTCACGAAGAAGTTACTCATATAAACGGAAAGAGAATATGCGCTGAAGGTATAAACATTATAAATCCGGGATTTGACGTAACCCCGCATGAACTTATAACAGGTATAATTACCGAAAAAGGAATATTAAGACCTGACTATAATAAATCAATTGCCGAGGCTTTTAGTAAAGACAATATTTAATCGCCTCCATCATTGATTCAGGGTTTGCAATATTTTTACCTGCAATATCAAATGCCGTTCCATGGCTTGGTGAAGTTCTGATTATATCAAGCCCGATTGTCATGTTTACCGTTTTTTCGGAAGCTACAGACTTTATCGGAATCAAGCCCTGATCATGGTAACAAGCTATATAACAATCATATGGAGATTTTTCTCCATTTAAGTAATTCTGTACCGCTTTTATGAACAAAGTATCAGCAGGAAGAGGATTAGTAATATTTATCCCCCTGTTTCTCACAGCCTGAATTGCCGGAATAATTATTTTTTCTTCCTCTACTCCAATAAGTCCGTTTTCTCCGGCATGCGGATTTAGAGCACACAGAGCAAATGAAGGCTTTTTGATAAAAAGTTTGTTTTGAAAATAGCTTCTTAACCGCTCTGTTTTTTCAATAATAACCTCTTTTGTCAAATTATTGCTGACCTCTTTTAGCGCACAATGCCTTGTTAGCAGCAGTACCCTAAAGTCTTTTGATACAAAAAGCATTTCAGCTTTTTGCCCGTCATGCGCCAAAAACTTTTCAAGAACTTCTGTCTGTCCTCTAAAATTGTGTCCGGCAAGATTCATAGCCTCCTTAGAAGTCGGAGCCGTAACTATGAATTTCGGCTTAATTTCACAGGCTTTTTCAAGAAGTTTGTATGAAAAATCACCCGCCGCTGCCGAAACTTCTCCCGGAATAACCTTACTTGAATACTCTACATCAATTATTTCGTAATTATTATTAAGCCTTCCATAAGTATTTAAAACTTTGGAATTTGAAATAATAACAATATCTCTTGGCGGAATATCCAATAAATTCAACGCTTTTATTGTAATTTCCGCTCCTATTCCGTTTGGATCACCTGTTGTTATTGCAATTTTATTTGAATATTTATTCATGGCATCTGATATAGTTTAGTATTTCTATTAAAGTATTTGAATTCCCGAGATTTCCGGACTTTGTAATAATCCATCTGTTATTGACATCCGAACAAATGGAAATTGCAGGAGCCGCTTCGTCAATAAGCTTTAGCTCGTTAGCTTTAATCGCCTTGCAGCATTTATAAGATGTTTCACCGCCCAGCGTAATCAATATAACATTTATTTGACTAAGTATCTTCTCTGCCAGTACTGCAAGATAATCTGTAATCATAGAGGAAAGCTTCTCTTTTGTAAGTTCCGCATTAAATGAATCATCAGAGAACCCGTCAAAGTTGGCAATTAGGTGTGAAGTATGTACAACCACCGCGACTCCGCATCTGAGATTTGTCAGAATCCTTTCAACAAGCTCATCCGAAACTCCGTTAATAATATTTTTAGTATCAAGAGCAATGAAATTTATATTATCAAAATCATCCGAACTTTCCAATTTTGCAATCTGTTCTGCCGTTATTTGGGTAGCAGTCCCTGAAACGATAAATTTTGGTAATTTTTCAAGCTTAAGCGGAGTCCTGGCTCTTTCAATACCTGCAAGCCAAATCTTACCCAAAACTTGCGCTCCGGCTGCCGTACCTGCCGGAAGAAGTTTCTTTTCACATTTTTTTATGGCAAGTGCTATCTGCTCAATATCAGTGATAGAAGTTGAATCGGCAACAATTAATTTTTTCCCTTCTTTAATTAGTTCGTTAATCTTGATTAAAACCGGGCCAGCACCGTTCATAACAGTCTTTAAATCAATTACACCGACTAAATCTTTCTGTTTATCGTCCAATTGTGAACGCAAAAGCGTAGGAACATGAGATTCCAATATCGGAGAATGCGGGTCTCGCGCTATTTCAGTTCTGCCGATAGGAACCCCTTTCAGCAAATGATATCCGCCGACCGTAATCCTGCCCTCTTGCGGAAACGCCGGAATTATAATTGCAGCATCGTATCCAAGCAGATTTAACATCGTTAATGTTTCATACGCAATGTTGCCTCTGAGAGTTGAATCAATTTTTTTATAAAAATAATCAAAAGCAAAATTCTCAACAAAGGTTTTTACCGCTTTTTCTACACGCGTTACGGCCTCTTGCCTGTCACGATTTCGGGACTCTGTAGACAGCGCCCAAACTTCGACATTTTCTTTATCTTCCGGAGTATATTCACTATCAAGAAGAATTTTTGTATTAGCTCCCCTCAGATGAAATTGCAGTGCAGTATCATTTGCTCCGGTTAAATCATCTGCAATTATTCCTACTATTTCTGATAATATCATTGCTCAGCGTCTCTTTTTGAACCCAATAACCTGACATTATTTGCAACTATCAGGAATCTTTCTCTCTCTTCACCCGTTTGATCAGTCCATTTGCTGATAGAAATTCTTCCGTCAACCACAACCTGACGGCCTTTTTTTATGTACTCGCCGGCAAACTCTGCCTGCTTATCCCAAACCTCTATATTATACCAGTCTGTGACCTCTTCTTTTGTTTTAGAATCCCATCTGTTAACTGCAAGAGAAAAAGTTGTTTTAACTTTACCCGATTCAAAATACTTGATTTCAGCATCTTGTCCTGCACGTCCTATTATTGTTGCTGTATTCATTAATTTTCTCCTTACTCATATATAGCTAAATTATAACATAACTATTTTACTAGTCGAAAATATGCCGGTGTTTTGTAAATTTATGTTACGTATATAGCCTGCCGACTCTGTTATGGTGCATACTAAACTTGGAACAAACATTGCATGAGAATATAAAAAGACGATGAAAATTTAAGGAGAATATTAAGTTTTGTAAAAATTTCTCAAAAATCGGGTGTTTTTCGTAATATTTCTTAATAAAACTATTGAATAATATATACTTTTGATATATTATGAGTATATACGAAATGTTTATGTGTTCTCAAAAATATACAGGAGTTTAAAAGTATGAAAGATCAAACAATCAACATGAAAAAAACTACCAACCCCGCAAGATGCGGCTACACAGCAATTACTTCAGTAAGTGAAGAATTGGGAGCTTATTTTAGAAAAGCTAACAACTTTAGAAATTTAACAGCTGAAGAAGAAAAAGAAACTGCAAGAAAAGCAAAAAATGGTGACAGAGAGGCAAAGAAACTTTTAGTTCAATCAAATCTCAAATTAGTTTTTACAATCGCAAGAAAAGCTATCCATGTATCAAAACTTCCTATGACAGATTTGATACAGGAAGGGAATTTAGGCTTGATGGTGGCCGTAGAAAAATTTAACCCGGAGTTAGGGTATAGATTTTCGACTTATGCAAGCTGGTGGATTAAACAGGCAATGTTCAAAGCTATTTCCGAGCAGTCTTATTGTATGAAGATACCGGTTTATATTCAAGAAACTTTATCCAAATTCTCTAAAATTAAGGCTGAGATGGAAAAGGCTTATAACTGCCAAGTTAATAATAGAGATGTTGCACAAAAAATGGATATTGAACCGGAAAAAATCGATACTTTTTTATCTGCATATTCAACAACGGTGTCTATTGAAGGAAGTTTTGATGGTAAAAACGGAAGCGAATTAAGTGTTGCAGATGTTTTGGAAGATGAAAAAACTAATGTTGAAGAAAACATTGAATACGAACAGTTAAAGAAAGATTTGCAAAGCGTTATTTCTACTCTTAAAGAAAGAGAACAGACCGTTATTAAGATGCGTTTTGGCCTTGAAAATTTTGCAAAAACTACATTAGAAGATATCGGTAAGCTTTTTGGTGTAACAAAAGAATGTATTCGCCAAACAGAAATGAGAGCTTTAAACAAACTCAAAAGCAGCTTTACTTTAGCTTGTTACGCTGACTAACAAAAATCTCCCTGCGGTCAGGAACGATAATTTACCATTATGATTATACATACCTATAAGGAATTAGGTAAATACCTGTTCCTTATAGGTAATGCTTTCTAATGTCCGACAAAAACTGTCTGGTTAAATAGCAAGGCGGGGTAAATGAGTGGGTTGAGGAGTTTATAAGTTTAGGGGTTTATGGGAATTTTTTATCAGGCAGGTATGCCAAACCTATGGAATTTGCTGTTATTCCGGGGGTAAATGTAAATGGCCGGTAGGTGTCTGTATTCAAGCATGGCGTTATTCTGAGGGAGCGATAGCGACCGAAGAATCTCTTCAAAAGGATTCAAACATAACGAGATTCTTCGGTTCTCGCGAACCTCAGAATGACGAGGTAGGTTGGGTGAAACCCAACAAATAAATTGATTGCGTTATTATTATGGAATATATTATAAATTACAATGTACTGTTTTATTAATCAATATAGAATTATGAGTAAATTATAATAAATTGTTGGGTTTCACCCAACCTACTTTTCTCTCGCTCCTTCCACTGTTGTCCATGATAATTGTTTAGGAGTAAAAATAATAGCTCAATATTTGTCCCCGAAATCAAAGATTTCGACCCTGTCTTGAATTTGCTCCACGCTCACAGAGTTCTGCCTTTAAGCCTACTCGGCTTAGTTGGCTCCATCTGCTCGCTATCCGAACTACTAAATTTACCCCCATTTACCCCCGTCCGTCCGCAAATCCGCTTCCACACAGAGGTCAATCTGACGGGGCGGGTAAGTTCCAAGTCAGGCGTAGCGCTTCCCTCGCCCCTTGCGGGAGAGGGAAGAATTTCAAGTTGAGCTATAGCGAAACTTAGAAATTCGGGTGAGGGGTCTTTTTTATGTCTAGACATCTTGTAATATGCCGCAATTGCAAATATGTGACAGTCCGCGGAGTTTGTTTATAAATTTATCTTGGACAGTAGTGTATTTACCCCCAGAATGACGGCACGCTAAGAAGTAGGACTACCATTCCTATATAGATGTTGGATTAGTATTTTTTACATAAATTTCTATATTTTTATTAAAATTTATTAAAGGGGTTGAATTAACCGTTATACATATGATATGATGTAAATAATTAATGCGAATGTAACACAATGGGTATTATGTTACGTTCAATGTAACACAATTATAGGAGAGCATATATGTTTAAAAAAGGGTTTACCTTGGCGGAAGTTCTTATCACTCTTGGTATTATAGGTGTTGTCGCTGCGCTTACGACTCCGGCTCTGGTACAAAATATCGGTACATCGAAAATTGGTCCGTCTCTTGCTAAAGCAGTATCAACTTTCGAAAACGCCAACCAAACGATGTTAGCACAAGCAGAAGCGGGGTCGATTCTAGGGTTTGTGCCATATGCTGATGTTAGAAATTATTCAGGCTCATCCATGACTTATACAGTTAATGTATTACATACTCCTGATTATGTGCGTGCTTTATCAGGTCATTTAAAAATCACGCCAGAACGTCTTGCACACCATCAGGTTCCATATTATACACTCTATAACGGTAGTGGAACTTATTCCCCACCTAGAGGGCAATGGCACGATCATGCTTATGCTCTTGATGGAGGAAGCATGTATTATTATATTATTCCTAATCATAATGGCAAACGTTCTCCATATTATAATTATCCTAATGTCGCATCAAACCAGCTTATTGGGGAGGTTTATATTGATATTAATGGTTATGCTAAACCTAATAAACAAGCCAAGGATATTTTTAGATTTTATTTGTATAATGATGGTACATTAAGGCCGTATGGTGGAACTGCTTATGACAGAACTCGTAGTTCTTCCAACTTAACTCCTTATGGTCATGAGTATTGGAATTCAGGAGGGTGTAGTGCGTATTCGGTTTCGTATCCAGATACTTGTGCCGGCTCAATATTTGAAAACAATCAGAAAGTTATATATGAATAATCTAGAACAGGCTATGGTTTAGTTAATCGTAGCCTGTTTTATAGTTTTAGGACAAGGGAAAAATGGAAAGTAAGAAGGGGTTTTGGTTTAAGTTAGGTGAAGTTTTTAATAAGATTTTACCATTCTTAGCAATGTTTTTATTCTGTTATATTACGTTTAAAAACGGAGTATTAACTGATAGAGTGTGCTGGGAAGATGAGTCGCATGCCTGGACTATCGCTAAGCACACGAATCTTTTTCAGCTTATCGACTTAATGAAAGTAGAAGGGCATTTTCTGCTATGGTATTTGTGTATTATGCCGTTTGCTAAGCTGGATTTGTGGTATCCTTATCCGATGCTTTTTATTAACTGGCTTTTTGCAGTCTTAGCTCTTGCTATAATGTGGTATAAAGCACCGTTTAATAATCTGATTAAACTTTGTATAACTTTTTCGGCTCCGTTTGTTTCATTGTATTCTCAATGGGCAAGATGCTATAGCATTGGTTTTTTGTTTCTTTTTCTTGCAATGGCAATCTATAAAGAACGATTAAAACATCCTTACTGGTATCTGTTATGGTTGGTTTTAGCTGCTAATACAAGCCTGCCTTTGTGTGTCTCTTCCGCGGTTTTAGGATGCTTATTTGTATATGATTTAATTAAGAATAAATCTGATAAAAAGATTTTGTATGTAATCTTCACAACTCTTATTTTGAACCTTATATTGTTTTATTTTCAATTCCACGGTACAACAGTGCCGGATTATGATGCTATAGACGAGAAAAATTTCTTTATTCTTGCATTTTTGGGGTTTGAAAAATTATATCCGTCAGTTTTGCTGTACAAAATATATTTGCTAAGGGTCGGTATTTTTATTTTTTTAGCGTTCTTATTCAGAAGCAAGCGTGCTTTTATATTCTTTACTGTTACAGGGCTCACGGTATTTTTATTTTTTACATTTGTATATAATGCGAGAATTCATCATTTATGCACTATTTATATTTTCTCAATTGCAGCTTTCTGGATTTATTATCTTGAATGTCCAAAACCAGTAAAGCGTGATTGGTTTAGTATATTTTATGTAGCAGTTTTACTTGAATTAGTTTTTATGCCGGTAGAGCCACCGAACGGTTTTCAAGGGTATGCAGATTTTATTTTTGATTACAAGAAAGATTTCCAAAACGCAAAATTATACACTAGTGTAACCCCTATTGCTCTTGCGCCTTCGATTCCATACTTAGAGAAAGCAAATATTTATTTATATGATTTGTCTGGAATAAATCTGGCTTCTTTTGAAGGGTTGAAAATATATTTTAATGCGCAGGCAAAAAAGATTGATCCGGATGTTTTAGCAAAAGATATTGATATGAAGAAAACTAATTATTTGATATTAAATTTTGAACTTCCGGAGACTTATATGAATGGTCATAAATATCAAATAAAAGTCGAGCCGTTTAAATCTGTGTATTTCAAAAAAAGAGATTTTCATCTGTTTGTATATAGAGTAGTAGAGGTTAATACCGAACCTAAGGGCGACTTATTTAAAATGCCTGTAGCTACGCATAAATTTAATATATACAAAGATACTGAACATATTATTGAAAACATGCTTAATTATTCAAATAATCTTATTATGCCGGTTTTACAGAGAAACTAAATCAGCATATATTGATACTTGGACGTCATTAAATGATGAGCAAGCATAGGACTGCCCCCTCACCGCATCCGTAGTTTTCGGCACGGCCTCAAACACGGCTGTTCCTCTCCCGCAGGGCGAGGAAATTGCATTTTTTGTTTTTATTTGGATACTAATACCTGTAAGGCGAGGGAAGATGTCACACCCGCCTACAGTTCATCCATATCATGAGAGATCTCCGGTAAAGCAGGGGGCGTCGTTTTGACACACCAATAATCCATATATAATTTTCTCTTTTTCACGCCCCCTCTTGAAAAAATGTAAAAAAAACACTATTATAACTATATAATGGAACAATTTGTAATAACATTTGATGAGATAAGAGCGCTTTTAGAAGAGCAAGAGTATCCCGAACACGATATAGAAGAACTTGAACAAGCTTTTGAGTTTGCCAAAAGGCTGCATTCTGGGCAATATAGAGTTTCAGAGGAACCTTATATTATTCACCCTATGGAAGTAGTAAAGATTTTGATAGGTCTAAGGGCTGATAAGCATACGCTTATGGCTGGATTTTTGCACGATATTCTTGAAGATACAGATACAAAACCGGAAGAGATAAAAGAAAAGTTCGGCGAAGATGTTTTAAATTTGGTCCAGGGTGTGACCAAACTGGGTAAACTTCAGTTTAAATCAACAGAAGAGCGTCAGGCTGAAAATTTCCGTAGAATGTTTATTGCAATGGCAAGTGATGTAAGGATTATATTTCTTAAATTAGCTGACAGGCTTCATAATATGAGGACTTTAAACTACATGGTGCCTGCCAAACAACAAAGAATTGCACAAGAGACACTGGATATTTTTGCTCCGCTTGCAAACCGTTTAGGGGTAGGTAAAATCAAGGCCGAATTAGAAGATTTATCTTTAAAATATCTGCATCCGGACAAATATTATGAAATAGCACAACTTGTTTCTCAAAAGAAGGCTGAACGCGATATGACAGTTAAGCTTTTGATAGATAAGATTTCAAAAGATGTAAAGGCAAGCGGGATAAATGCTCAGATAACAGGCAGGGCAAAACATTATTACAGTATTTATAATAAAATGCAGCGGCTTAATGTCGCGTTTCACGATTTGTATGATATTACGGCAGTTCGTGTAATAGTTGATACTGAAAAAGAATGCTATGAAGTATTAGGCCTCATTCACTCCCAGTTTAAACCGATTCCGGGCAGGTTTAAGGATTATATAGCAATGCCTAAAGGTAACATGTACCAATCTTTGCATACATCTGTAATCGGACCGAGACAAAAACCGCTTGAGGTTCAAATAAGAACATGGGAAATGCATGAAATTGCTGAATATGGTATCGCAGCGCACTGGCGATATAAGGAAAAAGGTTCTAAAAAAGCCGATTCTGCGAGTGATATTAAGTTTTCATGGATGCGAAAACTCGTAGAATACAACAAAGAAACTAAAAATGCGGAAGATTTTGTTAATTCGGTAAAACTAGACTTGTTTTCAGATCAGGTATTTGCATTTACGCCAGGCGGTGATGTAATTGACCTTCCGCAGGGGGCAACTCCGGTTGATTTTGCATACAGAATTCACTCTGATGTCGGGCATAAAACTATAGGTGCGCTGATTAACGGTCGTATTGCACAATTGGATACAAAATTAAAAAACGGTGATATTGTTGAAATTATGACCTCAAAAGTTCCTGCACCGCGCCTGGACTGGCTTAATTTTGTTGTAACAAAACAGGCTGCATCAAAAATTAGGCAATGGTATAAAAAGAATAAGCGCGAAGACCATATTGAAATCGGCAAGGCTAATTTAGAACATGAACTTACTAAAGTGGTTTTTGACGAATACGTTAAAAATGGTGAGTTTGACAAAGTTGCAAAACAAATGAATTATGTAAGTGCAGATGATTTATTTGCAGCTTTAGGGTACGGTGAAACTACCGTCAATAAAATTGTTAACCGCTTGAGAAAACCGCAAAAACAGGAAACCCAAGTCCAACATCGCCCAAGAAAGGCATCTGAAAAAGATATCGTAGGATTAGAAGGACTATTGTATTCATTTGCGCGCTGTTGTTCACCGATTCCTGGGGAACCGATTGTGGGTGTCGTTACGCGCTCAAAAGGTGTTACGGTTCACAGGCTGGATTGTAAGACTTTAGAGAATATTCCTGTAGAGCGTCTGATTGATATTCACTGGTCAGGAAATAATGTTAATAAAACTTATAGTACTACAATTCGTATCGAAACAGCAGAAAAACTTGGACTTCTTAAAGATGTAATCGGAGTAGTCTCTGATAATAATACAAACATTACTTCGGCTAATGTGAAAGCCAAAGGCAAAGTCGGTATTATTGAACTCGGAATTGAGCTGGATAATATTTATACTTTGAGAAAAGTTATGACAGCGCTTCAGGCCATGCCGGATGTTTTAAGTGTAAAAAGAATTCAAACCACATATACTTCCGCTTCTTCACAGCCGTTTACGAAAAAAAATAACAAAAAGCCTCACAGTAAACATAAGAACAATACTAATTCCCGAAAATAATAAAAATAAATTATTTTGCTTTTTCTTGTGCAGTAGTCTTTGTTTTTACTGCTTTGGGTTTTTCTGTTTTCTTTTTAGCGCGTTGTAATATTTTGTTCAAATTATTGTAATCAAAATCCGTGGATGAAATATTATATTTAATTTCAATATCAGATGGGAATAATTTATAAGGAAGCGGGAAAAATAACTCTACCGGTTTCTTTTTGTGATAAGGAAGCGGTTCTTTTCTTCGTTGTAATAAAAATACTTCACCGCGATATTTATTCAACGTTTCTTTTGCGTTCTCTACAATTTCTTTTGCATTAGGTTCATCAGCAAAGAATTTGTTATTTGTAAATGGTTCAAAAATTTTATCGAATTCAGGATTACTTCCGGACGGATTTTTACCGTCCAGCTTTTTAAAAACAATGTCGTCAATGTGTTTGGCTTCATTTACGTTATTTCCTAATATTTGCAGTTCAAAAGTTACAGGAGATTTTCCCGGCAATCTGAATAAAAAATGTGTTGCACAATAATTGGCATCTGTAAAATCATCATCAAGACGTTTTTTTACCCGTTGTTTATTACCGCCTTTTTTCCATACATCATTTTGAATTGTAATCATTTTATTCAAGAATTCTATTGATGCATAATCGTATTCTGCCGCTTTATACTCCGGTAAGCCTTTTACAGCCATAGGACGTTTATTTTCTACTTCCAAAAGCTCAATTGTTCTGGATTTAATGAACGGAATAAATCTATCCAGCACACTGTCGACTTTATTTTTTGTAGCATCACGGAATACCAATTTAGCTCCGATTAAATCCGTCATACCTGCTAAAATTTCATCAGAAGTTTTCCATTGTCTGCTACCCGTCTTTTCTGCAATTGATCCTATAGACTTGAGCCTAAACCCAATTTCGGAAAGCGGATTTTTAGGATATTTTTCGCTTGCTACAAGGTCGGCAAATGTTGATTGCATAAAGTTTTCTACTTTATTTGCACCAGCTGCCAATTTTCTCCTAATAGATCGGGCGGCTTCTTTATTAATTTCCCAGACTTTGTTTGCATTTTTAGGGGTACCCGTAAAACTTATCGTATCAGCCGAGAGCGGTGATGACATTTTTAAGCCGAATTTATTTGTACCGTTTTGTCTGTTTTCATTGTAATTTTTTGGGGAAATTCTCATTCCCATAATCGCAGAGATATTCATATATCTGTCAAACCTTTCATATTTTCTACTATGTTTCCTATAAAACCCTTGAAGAATAAAAATTGCTCAAAGTTAAAGAAATGTAAATTTATATAACAGCAGGTGCTTCCAAAGATTCTTCAATATTATTCTTAAATCCGGTAAATTCGGATATTTGTCTTGCCCATTCTCTTATGATTTCATTTTCATCTAGAGCATAAGAAATCGGCTTTCCAATTTTTACTGTAATATTTTTTTCAAAAAGTTTTTTGGCATACCCGTTAAAACCGCATATTGCAACAGGAACAATATCAGCCTTAAATTTTTTTGCAAAAAGCACAAATCCTTTATGAATTTGACCAATAACCGGTTCTTTAACAATCTTTCCCTGCGGGAAAATTCCAAGCGCCCAGCTGGTATTAAAAATTGATTTTACAGTTTTAAATGTAGCAATTTCCGGTTTTTCTCTATTAACGGCAAATGCACCCAGTATATGTACTAAGAATCTTAATAACTTATCCTTGTCATGAAATAATTCTTGTTTTGCCATATATGCAATATTTTTCCAGGCCGAAACTGCAATCAGAGGCGGATCAATATATGAAACGTGGTTTCCTGCAAAAATTACGTGTGATGATTTTGGCAAATTTTCCCGTCCTTCAACTTTCAAGTTGTACATGAATTTTGTGACAGGATAAACAACCGTAGCAAGGAAGAACATATAAAATAATGTTCTAAAAAAATTATAATCTTTTTCTGTTCTTCTATTATAGTTCTTTTCTTTCTTCATTCTCATTTTTCCAGCTTAGATTCTAATTATGTATGAGCATGCATTCCTTTATATTTAAATCCTGTTAGATTTTGGATAGCTTCTCCCCACTTATTAACCATACCTTCTATATCATCCGAATATGGAATAATTTCTCCGATTTTTACAATAATTTTCCCTGTAAACGGCCATCTTTTGACTTCTTGTGTTCCTGTGATACCTATAGGTAGGATGCCGCATTTAGTGCTTTTAGCAAGGGAAGCAAAACCTTTTGTAACATTGCTGATTTCTCCCGGTTCCTGTCTTGTACCTTGCGGGAAAATTCCAAGCACCCATCCTGTAGCAGTCAGATTTCTAACAGTTTTAATAGTTGATACTCCGAGTTTTTCTCTGTCAACAGCAAATGCACCCAACCAATTGAGCCACCAGCGCATAAAAGGGTTTTCAAATAACTCTTTTTTTGCCATATATGCAACACCTTTGTTCATTACGGCGCAAACCAGCGGAGGGTCAAGAGTTGATAAGTGATTTGCAGCTATTATAAAATCATTGTTAGAAGGTATGTTTTCACGCCCATATACTTCCAGTCTATATACAAGTTTAAATCTTATCATATAAAAGATATGAGTCACAATAAATAAAAACATGCGTCTCCATTTGTTGTAAAACTCCGGTTCTCTTAAAGAATAATTATTATGAGTTTTTTTATTATCGTTTGACATAATAATCCCCTTGTCATTAGCAATATTATACAACAAATATTTAAACAAAAAAAGTCAGTCGGTCTTATTAGTTATATAAGATAATATCCTACATACTTTTCCAGTTCAGCAGATTTTATTGCTTAAGAAAAGTTTACATGATATAATTTTGATATGGAAACTGGTGCCGAGTTAAAGAACAAGAAAAAAAATAAGAAGGGGATGACAGCTCAAACAAGACTTATTCTTGCAGGGCTTGGAATCAGTACGGTTTTTATTCTTTTATCTGCAGGTTTTGCAACGTATAGTATAAGCCAGAATATGAATAGCGCTTATAGAAGTTTTGCACAGATTTTGGCAAAAACATTAGCTATTGAGGGTGTGGAAGTAACGCGCGATGTGCCGGAACTTGCAAAGTACGACGCTTTGCGCTCAAATGCTGTAACAATTTTAAAAAGTAACAGTGATATTGCATATATTATTTTTAAAGATAACAAATCCAAAGTAATCTATTCCAGTAAAGATGATTATCCGGATCAGGCTGAAAAAGCTCTTATTCCGGTAAGTTCTCCTATGGTAGTGCATAATTTGGGAGAAAAGGTTAATGTAGGTTCTGTTGAAATCGGGCTTTCCAGACAAATTATTGATAAGATTTCTGCAACTTCAAATATGTCTCTTGCGCTTGTGTTTATTCTTGCCTGGCTTGTGATTGCAGGGATTATTTATATGAATTCATCAATTATTACCCGCGAACTTCGAAAACTTTATCAAGGAGTTAAAAAGATTTCGTCCGGAGAATTTGGCTATATGATTGATGACAAGGACGTGGATAAGGAAGTTTTAGAGCTGTATCAGGCATTTAATGATATGTCAGAAAAACTCAGCCGATACAATGAACAAACTATTGAAAGCTTAACTTTTGAGAGAAATAAGCTTGAGTCAGTATTGATGAGTATTGTAAATGGAGTTGTGGTGTGTGATAACCATGATAAAGTTATTATGGTTAATAATTACGCTAAAAAACTCTTGGAGGTTGAAGAGGAAGATATTCTTAATACTCAGATACAGCAGTTTTGCGATTCAAGCGGAGAATTCTGTTTCGCAGATAAGATTACCCAGTTTAAAGATACACCACTTGATGATGATGGAAGTCCAGTGCCTTTCAATATCGATATTGACGGTAAGATACTGAAATGTTTGATATCTCCGATGTTTACACGATCTAACGCGTATGTTGGGTATATTATTGTATTGATTGATGTTACAAAAGATGTTGAGATGGATCAGCTGAGGTCTAATTTTATATCTAATGTTTCACATGAACTCAGAACTCCTGTTACGGTTTTAAGAAGCTATATTGACACACTCTATAACTTTGGAAATGATTTTGATTTTAATACCCAAAGGGAATTCATCGGGGTTATGAATCAGGAAATTATCAGGCTAAATCGTATGGTGAATGATATTCTTGATTTTTCACGCTACGAGGCACAGAATATTCATCTTGAAAAGACGAAAACCAATATTATTGAGATTATAGAAGACGCTGTTAATCAGGTTCAGGTTCTTGCAAAAGAACATGATTTGACAATTTCTATAATGAAAGAACCGGATTTACCGGAGATATACTTAAATGTTGACAGTATTTCACGCGCGTTTATGAATATTTTATCTAATGCAATAAAGTATTCTCCTGACGGCAAGCGTATAAAAATCCGTGCGGAGCGCTCGCGTGACGGAGAGTATGTAGAGGTTAGCGTGGAAGATCAAGGGCCGGGGCTTTCCGAAAAAGATCAGAAAAAAGTATTCGATAGATTCTACAGGGTTGAAAACGCTACTCATACTGTTAAGGGTACAGGACTTGGACTTCACCTTGTAAAGGTTACTGTTGAAAAACATCACCATGGTCAGGTTTTTGTTAACTCAAAAGAAGGTGAAGGTTCAACATTTGGCTTCCGGCTGCCTATTAATTTACCGCCGGAGGAAGAAGAAGAGTATATTCCAAAGAACATGCTTCCGGCTGAAAGTGAAGCTTAAGCAGGAAATAATTATATTTAACTTTGTATAATGTGCTTCACGATATAGGTAATACGCGAAGTTTGTTTATAGATTTATTGCAGTTGTAGCGAACGAGCCTTGATGTGTAAAAAATTTCTGTAATTGCCTTATCGTATCCGTGTGAAAGAAAATGCTAATGTGCAAGCAAGGAGGATGATTAATCTATTATACATTCCCAAAATATTGAAGTTAAGCTATATTTATGCTATCTTAAATATATGGAAATCCAGTCTATAGTTATGAATAAAATAGTTACTCCTAAAACGACAGGATATGCCGCAACTGCGGGATTAGGGTTGTCAGTTTGGTCAGGTATTAGTAAGAACAGAAATTACAGAAAACAACATAAACCGCTTGCATGTATTACGGCAGTACTAACGGCAATACATATCGGTTTAATTGAATATTACCATCACAAATACAAAAAAATGTAACAAAATACACTTATTCACCAGAGGGTTTGTTACATTTTTTTATTATTTATAATACAATTAAATTGAGGTGAAAAATGATTAACGAAATAAAAACACACGAAATTACAGTAGACATTGTTATTATGACAATGAAAGATGATGCCC
>CALUQF010000029.1 GCA_944322835.1 Candidatus Gastranaerophilales bacterium
ATAATCTATAAAATTGTTGTAGGCTGTTTAGATTAAAATTTCAAACTTAAACCGGAATTGGGTTTTAAAAATGGTATATCGGAATTTGTGGAGAATAACAATCTATAATCCCTTAGAACATATAGCATGCGTTGGAGTGTTATTTTTTCAAAATAAGTTTTCATAAGTACTACCCCGCACTCTTGTCTTTCATTCCCGGATTGTTTAGCTCTATAGACTGTTACAGGTTTATTTTCTTCAATTGCTAAAACTAAAATCACCTCTAGTATCTGTTAAAATACAAAATCCGGCTTCATTTATTTCGGAATATAAAACAAATCTTTAGCAGGTGACGTAGTTTTCCTGTTGGGTTCACTAGCTTAATTTCGTATTTTTTCATGTTAATATATTAGAGTACGTTCAATGCTGTACTGATAATCCAAAGCTATTTTATAATAAATATTCGGGGTGTTAGTGTGTTACGATTAATTCAAAAGGAGTATGTATGAAAGTAAACTTTAATCCAACTTACAACCAAAACTTTCAAGCTGTTAACCAGAAATATCTAAAAATGGCACAAAAAAGCTATGAAGGGTATGGAAATCTTTCTTCCAGATGGTATTATGCAATTCGTGATGATGTTTTTTTATGGAAAGGCATATCCAAACAAGATGCAATAGATACAATGCTTGCCGTTAAAAAATATGTGAATGAGGGCAGTATGGACGCATATAACCATGTGCTCGATTCTATAAAGAAAATTTAGTCAATCAAATGAGCCAGATTGTATCCGGCTATTGCTCCGAGCCCCATGCCTGCAAGTGAACCGGCAGGGCCGCCGTATTTTGCGCCTATAGCTCCTCCATAACCGGTTGCAGCAAGTGTTGCAGTGAGACTTAATGCGGATTTACCGGCTTCTTCCAGCAAATCACCGCCTTTTGAAACTTCATTTGCAGTGTGTATTGCTTCAATCCCGCCTAATGCGGCAACACCGAGTTTTGGAGTTCTTGTTAATGCGCGGGCTGTCATTTCTCCGAACGGGTTGTTTGTGACGAATTGTTTGGCGCCTATAAAACTTGGTTTTTCTGCCGTATGAGTTATATCGGGAATAGTTGTTTCAACTTCTTTGGTTTTAATATTAAAGAGCTTAGCCACAAAAGTTCCTAACTTTGTTTCCCACAAACTTATATCCCTATCAAGCCATTTCCTTGCACTCGCCTTATCAAAGCACCTGGGCGAATTTGGGTTCATATAATCATGCAGAATTGTTCCTCTGAAAAATGAGAACGGGTGTTGGGCGATTTTGTTATCATAGGGTTTTTGATATTTACCCTTTATTTGTTTATATGCCGATACAACATCATCAAGCTCTTCCGGGCCGTTAAGTACGGCAAGGGCACCCATTCCTATTGCGCTTGTGTAATCTCTTGCGGACATTCGCTCCGCAAAACTATTAACACGATTAAAAATCGGAGTTGCTTCAAAAACCGGATTGTAATCCTCTTGAGATGGAGCAACACGCGATTTCACATCTTGATAATCTCTATAAATATCGGGGAATTTGTCGACCTGGTTCTGGTATAAAATTGGATTAATTTTCATTTACACGCCACTTCTTATTTAACCACACTTGTATATATACAAAGCTTTTGTGTATGAAAAAATTGCCTTTTTTGTTACAATTCTTAACCAAATATATAAATTTATCCCTGTTTAATACGGTTTAATACGTGATTATAAAAATCCATACTGCCTTCATTAACGTATTTTTTCACCGCCATCATAGTATCCACTGCATCTTGTATGGAAATACCTTTCCAGAGTATTGCATCATCGCGAATAGCATTATACCATCTGGAGGAAATATTCCCATATCCCTCATAGCTTTTTTGCGCCATTTTCAAATATTTCTGGTTAACAGCCTGAAAATTCTGGTTGTAAGTTGGATTAAAATTTACTTTCATATACACCCCTTTTGAGCTATTGTACCACATAATCCAATTTTATGCAGCTTACCTGCAATAAATGCAGTAAACATTCTCACCAGAATTTTTAATATCTAAAAACTTTTGCTATAACTATAAATCTATATCAGATTCCTTTATTGGAGCACCTATTACACGCTCAAGCTCTGCCGCATTGATATTGTAATTCAAAAGGTTGTTATAATAATCCAACTGGGCGTTGAGGTATGTATTTTCTGAATCCTTAAACTCGATTGCATCGCCTAATCCTACCTGATATCTTCTAAATGCAAGGTATTGTCTCTCTTTTGCCTGTTGAAGAGCCAGTTTTGAAACATCAAGACTGTCGTGTGAGTTCAAGAGATTTATGTAAGCACTTTTTACTTCCAAATACACATTTTGTTTTTGTTGTTCATAATCAGCTACATATTTTTGATAAGTTGCTTTTGCTTCGTCCACCTGTTTTTTTAGAAGCATCAAATTCAGAGCCGAATAATTAAGCTGAACTCCAAATTGATAGCCATAGTCACTATCTATTTGGCGTCCGCCATGGTCGTATGAAGCAAATCCGCTTAAATCCGGAGTAAAAGCTCTTTTTGCAGCTCTTACATTTAATTCGGCAGCATCCATTGCTTTTTTTGCCGATAACAAAGCCGGACGTGAGGATTCAGCCGTTTTTAACAAATCAGGAAAATTTACATCATATTTCTTGTTATTCATTTTATCTTTAAGAATTACATTCTCTAACTCCGGAATACCTACTGCATTGGCAAGCTCTACTGCAGCCAGCTCAAGAGTATTTTTTGCTTTAATTAAGTTAACTTTAGCATTTCCCATATTGTATTCTGCAGTTGTAACATCAATTTTTGCTTTTTTGCCGATTTCATAATAAGCTCTTGCCTGCTTTAGCTGTAATTCAAAATCCTTAACGGTTTCTTCATACACGGCTTTCTGAATTTCTGCAAAAACCATGTTATAATAAGCAACTTTAACATTATAAATAACAGTTTCAATGCTTGATTCAGCATCATATCTTGAAGCTTCATAGTTTCTTTTAGCCATATCGGCATTAGCTTTTGTTTTACCAAAATCAAAGAAAAGCATATTAGCAGAAAGTGTCGGCACATAAAACATATTATATCTTTGCGTCATCATTCTCGACATATTGCTCGGCATATTGGACATAAGCATATCGTTTCTTGAATAGCTTACGCCGGCGCCAATTGTCGGGAAATAATTTGACCAGGCCTGTCCTATGCGGGTTTTATAGATTTCAGAGTTACTGATTGCAGACATAATTGTCGGGTGGTGTGTTATAGCAAGCTTAATACAATCGCTTAAAGTCACCTCTCCGTTCATCTGGGTGTATTCTATCTGGGAATTTATCTCAGGAAATTTGGTTTCATACATGCCCTTCGCTTCTTTAGAGGATTCGCGCCTTACACGTTCATTATTTTTTGACTTCTTGCGCTCTAATCTCTTATTAACCTTTTCTTTTTCAGGTTTTACAATTTCTATTTTTTCTTCTTCTTTAGCCTTTTCCTTTTTAGTCTTTGCCAAAACTGCCGTTGTAGAAACAGAAAGAATTGAACATATTAATAATAAATTTAAAACCTTTTTCATCTTAAATCTCCAAATCCTTTTCCGTAATCTCTTTTTTAGGGAACCTGTCAACAAATTCCTGAACTATTACATAGAATGCCGGAGTGAGAACGGCACCTATTGTTGCAGCTGCTATCATACCGCCAAATACTGTCGAGCCTACTGAGATTCTTGAATTAGCTCCGGCACCGTGTGCAAACAGCATTGGCATAACACCGATAATGAATGCTAATTCTGTCATCATAATTGCTCTAAACCTCAAGTGAGCAGCCTTAATTGCCGCATCTTTAACCGGCAGCCCGTGTTTTTCGTGTTCTTCTTTTGCAAACTCAACAATAAGAATAGACTGTTTAGCCGCTAACCCCACAAGTGTTATCATACCAACCTGAGAATAAATATCAAATGCCTGATTAAGCATGAGCTGGAATAATAATGCGCCCAATGCAGCAACCGGTGAAATTAAAAGTACAGCTACAGGAATTGTATAACTTTCATATAAAGCTACAAGGAATAAGTAAACAAATATCAGCGCCATTGCAATAATCATTGTAGTTTGGCCGGAAGCTTCTCTTTCCTGTGCAGATGTACCTGACCAGTCAAATGAAATATCAGAAGGAAGAAGTTTTCTTGCTTCATCTTCCATAGCATTCATAGCATCGCCGGAACTCTTACCGGAAGCTTGCTGTCCCTGAATTTGAACCGATTTATACTGGTTATATCTTGTAATAGAAGCTGTACCGATTGACTGCCTTAACTTAACTACAGACATAACAGGAACCATTACGCCGTTATTGTTTTTGACATAAATCCCCGATAAATCAGTTGCTTTATCCCTAAATTTACTTTCAGCCTGCAGCTGTACCTTATATACTCTGTCATATTTGTTAAAGTCGTTAACATAATATGTACCGAGCATTGAAGAAAGTGTTGAATACAATTCCTGCAGGTCAATATTCTGTGCCAGCGCTTTTTCATAGTCAATATCAACAATATATTGAGGCACATTTGCTTGAAAAGAAGTATATACACTTGAGAGTGATGGATTCTGGTTAGCCTGTGCAATAAGTTTATTAGCCCAAACCTCTAATTCCTGAGGAGTATAAGTACCCTTGGAAAGCATTTGGAATTCAAAACCGCCCATCATACTCATACCGCTTATTGCCGGGGGTGAAAATGCAACAATAGAAGCTTCTTTGATTGTAGAAGCTGCTGCTCTTATCTTATTTAAGATTGCAACATGAGACATATCAGTTGCCTGACCTTTAAACTTTCTTACAATCCATTTTACAGGCCCGACATTTCTGTCCTCATAATCATTTAGCTGAATAATAATTGTAGACTGGTTTGTAGAACCGTTTCCGCCAAATACGGTAAGTTTTTCTTTATCAATTCCATCAATATCTTTTATTAAATTCGTAAACTTTCTTGATACTTCTTCTGTTCTGGCTAAAGACGCTCCGTCAGGAAGAGTAATTTGCGCAAGTAAAACGCCTTGATCTTCATCAGGAATAAAACCAGTTGATATAATTTTAAAGCATAAGATAGTTAAAAACAGGATAATTACATATGTTACAGCTACAAGTTTTTTATTGAATACATACTTTTTTACATATTCCATATAAAAATCTTCAAGTTTAGCAAACATCTCATTAAACTTTTTAACAACAATATCAGCTTCTTCACCAATTTTTGTCAAAATAGGGTGTTTTTGTTTCAAACCTTCATGACTTTGTCCGAGAAAATGCGAACACATTGCCGGAGAAAGGGTTAAAGCACAAATTGCAGAAAGTGCAATTGATACCGCAATACAGACGGCAAACTGCTTATACATAATCCCTGTCATACCACCCATAAATATAATCGGCACAAATACCGCCATCAAAACAAGAGCCATTGCAACAAGCGCAAAACCTACTTCCTGCATAGTAAGCTGGGTAGCAATAACAGCAGATTTTCCTTCATCAATATGCCTTTTAACGTTTTCAATAACTACAATAGCATCGTCTACTACAACTGCAACAGCAAGAACCATAGCAAACAGCGTTAGCAGGTTAATTGACATATCAAAGGCTTTAAGAACAAAGAATGTTCCTATTAAAGATACGGGAATTGTAACACAAGGAACAAGCGTTGCCATAGCATCTCCCAGAAACAGGAAGATAATAAGTACAACAATAAAGCCTGTTAAAAGAATGGTAAATTCAACCTCATGCATTGATTCCTGAATATATTCTGCATCATCTTTTACATACATAATTTTAATACCGTTTGACATCTCGGCATTTAATTCATCTACTTTAGCTTTTACAGCCTTAGAAAGATTAATAACGTTAGCGTCAGGAAGCTGAGAAATCATAACAACAGCAGATGGTTTCCCGTTAACTAAACCTAAATTGGAATATGATTCAGCTCCGAGTTCAACACGAGCAATATCTTTTATTTTTACATTAGACCCGTCCATATTTGAGCGGATAATAATATTTTCAAACTGTGAAACATCTTCCAGACGTCCTTGCGTTTTTAAGGTCAGCTGCAAAGCATTTTTTTCTTCGGTCGGAGGCTGCCCCAGAGCACCGGATGTAACCTGTGTATTCTGATTGGCAATTGCAGTTTTTACTTCACTTGTTGAAATTCCAAGTCCGGCCATTTTCTGCGGATCAAGCCATATTCTCATCGCATAGTTTCCGCTTCCGTAAACCTCAACATCTGCAACGCCATCTATACGTTTAAGTTCGTCTTTAATATATATAGAACCATAATTTGTTAAATCCAATTGAGTCCAGTTTCCGGATTCAGGATAAAGGGTAAGAATAATTGCACCGGAGCCTGATGTACGGCTTATTGCAGTAACACCGGTTCTCTGAACATCTTCCGGAAGCTGGGATTGAACCTGCTGAATTCTGTTTTGAACATTCATCAGGTTTATATCTTTATCAGAGCCTACTTTAAAATACAATGTTAAAGAATAGCTCCCGTCATAACAGGTTGATGACATATAGGTCATATCTTCAACACCGTTGAGTTTATTTTCAAGAACTGTAGCAACGGAAGATTCTATAACTTCTGCACTTGCACCCTGATAATTAGCAGATACTCTAACCTGCGGAGGTGTAACATCAGGATAACTTTCCTGCTTAAGACTTAATATGGAAATTAAACCTAATATTACAATACATACAGAAATTACAAGTGCAAATCTTGGTTTTCTTATAAAAAAGAAAAGCTTTTCTTTATCAAATATTTGTTTCATTATTTTTCACTCTGATTAGTTATAATCTTTAATTTTTGACCTTCGTTGGCAATATTTTGTATCCCTGATACAACGATGGTATCTTTTGTATCAATGCCGCTTTCTACAACCCAGTTATTATTAATATCATCGGATACTTCTATGTTTTTTCTTACTGCCTTATTATCTTCTACAGCCCAAACATAATACCCGCTCATAGCATCGCCTTTGGTGCATGCCTGCGGAACCGTTACGTATTGAACCAGCTTAGGTGCAATAAGTTTGACTTTCATATAAGCTCCCGGAACAAGCCACCCTTTTGAATTATCAAAAGAAGCTCTCATTGTAACAGAACCGGAGTCTTTATCAATTTTGTTATCTACAAAATTAACAGTCCCTATTTTATCGTACCAGCTTCCGTCATCAAACTGGACTTTTACTTCTACATCTTTAAGTTTATCACTTGCTCTCAAAAGTTTAACAAAATCATCTCCCTTTAAACTAAAGGTTACATAAACAGGAGAAACACTTGCAACATTTACAAGTGAGCCGGAAGAGGCTGTTACATAGTTACCTTCCGTAATATTAACTTTACCAATCCTTCCGTCTATCGGGGATTTAATTGTCGTATATCCGAGATTAACCCTTGCAAGCTCAAGCTGCTGAACAGCTGCATCTAAAAGCGCTTTGTTCTGGTTTCTTGCAGCAAGACTTGAATCAACGTCAGAGCGGCTTATCAAATCCTCTTTTACAAGCGCATTTGCCCTGTTCCATTCCTGCTGTGCATTTGTATATAAAGCCCTGTATTGGTTAACAGAAGCCTGTGCATTATTTACATTCAGCTGGTATTCTTTAGGATCTATCTGGAATAAAAGCTGGCCTTTTTTAACAAAATCGCCTTCTTTAAAATACTTTTTGAGCAAAAATCCGGAAACACGGGCGATTACATCTATTGAATACTGTGCCTCAACTCTTCCGGTAGCTTCAGCTGATACATTAACTTCCTCTACATGCGGATTATCAACAATAACTTCTTTAGGCATTCTCATTGCCTGCATCTGAATAAAACCGGTTATTGCACCGGCTGTTTTATTATATATTATAGGTACAATTATAATAAGCAAGACAATTATACCCACTTGTTTACGAGTTAATCTAATTTTCATCTCTCTCTCCAATTCCAGGTAGAATATTCTACCATAATACTAAATTATATATCCTTAATTGTCAATAAGCGCTTGTTTTTATCAACCATATGGAGTAAAATTATTCGTGATGGGAGATAAATCTAATTCAAAATTTGAAGATGATATAACATTTCAAATCGATTATACTGCGAATTTTAATAAATCTTTTAGAAGAAGGTTCAGCGCAAAGTATATCGATGCTGAGCTTATGCCTGATGAATTTGCGATTATTTACTTTGTATCAAATCAGCCTGACATCTCCCAGACAACCCTTGCAAAATACTTATTCAAAGGTAAAGCACATGTCGGGAAAATTCTAAAAGAGATGGAACAAAAGGGACTGATTAAAAGAACAACAGCAAAAACCCCTGCGCCATCAAAAATAATTCTGCTTCCTAAAGCTAAAAAGATCTATGAAAAGGGCATCAAAGAAACTAAAAATATGCGCGAAAGATATGAAAAAGAGTTTTCAGAAACTGAAATTAACCAATTCTTAAACTTTCTTAAGAGATACCGTAATATGCTCTCATCTTTTGTTGAAGTAGAGTTAAAATAAAACTGCGAGTCAGGCGTAACATACTCCCTCTCCTTACAATTTACATATTGTCTGCAAACAATATAATTTAAAAGCTCAATTTTAAATACTCTTAAATTTAACCAAATCTTGTTTTCTCATTCTAATATTCTGAGGAGTAATTTCTACAAGCTCATCGTCTCCGATATATTCAAGACAATCTTCCAGCGATAATTCTTTATGGGCCTGCAAAGTTACCATAACATCAGCTGTTGCGCTTCTCATATTGGTTAATTTTTTAGTCTTGCATATATTGACCACAATATCCTGCGGTCTGTTGCCTTCTCCGATTATCATACCTCTGTAGACTTTTGTCTTAGGTGTAACAAAAAATACACCCCTGTCTTCAAATTGAGCCAAAGCGTATGGTATTGCCTCACCCTGCTCATGTGCAAGAATTGAGCCGCTTCTCTGTTTCGGAATATCACCGGCATATGGTTTATATTCATCAAATGTATGATACATAATCCCCTCGCCGCGGGTCATACGGATAAATTCAGAACGGAAACCGATTAGACCTCTTGCCGGAATTGAAAATTTCATATTTGTTCTTCCATTTGCATTCTGCATCTCAAGCATTGTTGCTTTCCTTCCTGAAAGCCTGTCAATACAAGAGCCTGCATATTCTTCCGGAACATCTACGAGTAAATCTTCAAAAGGTTCATACTGTTCGCCATTAACCTCTTTATAGATAACCTCCGGCTTAGATACCTGAAATTCATAACCTTCACGTCTCATAGTTTCAATTAAGATTCCAAGATGCAGCTCGCCCCTGCCGCTTACTCTAAAACAATCTGTCGAATCCGTGTCCTCAACCTTTAAACTTACATTCTTTTCCAACTCATCATAAAGCCGTTTTCTCAATTGTCTTGAAGTAACAAATTTACCCTCCTGACCGGCAAATGGACTGTCATTTACTGAAAAATTCATCTGCAATGTAGGCTCATCTACCTTAATCAGCGGCAACGCTTCAAGATGATTAGGGTCACACAGAGTTTCTCCGATATGAATATCAGAGAACCCTGCAATACCAACAATATCACCGGCTTCTGATGATTCAATTTCAACCCGTCCAAGATCTTTAAACCCGAAGAGCTTTGTTATCTTCCCTTTGATAACTTCACCCCCTGAATTAATCCAGGCTACCTGATCTTGAGAATGAACAACCCCGTTTACAATACGCCCGATTACGATTCTACCAACATATTCGTTATAATCAAGAGTTGTTGCTCTAAACTGGAACGGTTTTGTACTGTCTCCGGAAGGCTCCTGAATGTTTTCTAAAATACAATCCAAAAGCGGGGTTACATCTTTTCTTTCATCGTCAAGATGTTTAATTGCAAAACCATTTAAACTGCTTGCATAAATATAAGGAAAATCTATTAAATCCTCTCTGTCCGTTAACTCTGTAAATAAATCAAAAACCTTATCTAAAGTTCCGTCAGGATCTGCAGCCGGCTTATCAATTTTATTTATAACAACAATAATTTTAATACCTAATTCCAATGCTTTAGAAAGAACAAATCTTGTCTGCGGCATAGGCCCTTCAGCCGCATCAACAATTAATAATGCTCCGTCTACCATCCCTAAAACCCGCTCAACTTCACCGCCGAAATCCGCGTGGCCCGGAGTATCTACAACATTGATTTTAACTCCTTTATAGTTAATAGAAATATTCTTGGAAAGAATTGTAATTCCGCGTTCTCTTTCCAAATCATTGCTGTCCAGAACTCTTTCCTGCACCTGCTGGTTATCTCTGAATACACCGCTTTGCTTAAGCATACAATCAACGAGCGTAGTCTTACCGTGGTCTACGTGTGCTATTATTGCTATATTTCTAATATTTTTTGCCATTATCTTAATCCCTATTTATGCGTCTAGTGTCATTGATACACTTATATTGTAAAATACAAAAAATAAAATTACAACAGCGGCAAAAAAAGAATATTTTTTTAAAAAAAGTCAACAATTTGTAACAATTCATGCAAAAATCTTTACAAATAAGAAAATATATGCCATAATATAGGTAGCTCATCTACCAGTTTTAAACGTAAGTGTAGAAAGAGAAACGATTACGTCCTTGGATACAAGGGCGTTTTCAGTTTTTTGTGATATTTTTGATATTCTTTTATTAATTTTTTCTTATAACTTTCTGTGGTATAAAACGATGTCCAGAACATTAATCCGTTCTTTCTTTTTCTTAAAACAATTAAAAAGTTTTTCTGTTCTAAAAATAGTAAGATATTTTCTTCTTTTTTTCTTTGATTCTCCCAAACCAATAGAACTTTATCGTCAGATTCAATGATCGGTTTTATCCAACGCAATCTTTCAGCACGCGGAATGTCTATTTTTCTATCATTTTCATCCAAGCCTTGTGTTGTTATATGATAAAATGTAGCTTCCCTGCCATTTCTTATAGGCATACGTTTTAATCTTAATTCAACTCCTTTATACTTGGGCTTTGTGTAGATAAAATCCTGTTTAAAATACTCGTATAGAGTATTCAAAAAATCTTCATCAGAGT
Organism: Candidatus Gastranaerophilales bacterium; assembly: GCA_944322835.1. Taxonomy (GTDB): domain Bacteria; phylum Cyanobacteriota; class Vampirovibrionia; order Gastranaerophilales; family Gastranaerophilaceae; genus CAG-196. Next base: position 11,060 of record CALUQF010000029.1, read on the forward strand.
CAAAAGAATCGTATTTAACTAACGGAGGCAGGATTAATCCCATATCATCTCCTCTCTTTGCGGTTCCCAATGAAAAAGATTAAACTTACTTTCTTTTAAAAATGTAGAAGTTATTAAAGAATACCCTGTTTGTTCTTTGATTTGCTTGATAATCTCCAATTTTGTATTATTTGAGGCTAGACGACGATTGATATAGCCCACGGCACCTATAAATAAATCCGCAAGCTGTATAAGCTCAACTTCATGAGAACGAACCTCCTGAATTTTTTTTACAAGTTCATAAGAATATTCTTTTCTAATTTGAAGTTTATTGCATATTTCTTTTAACAATAATATTTTTTTGTAACCAAGAGTATCTTTTATATCTAAATAAATATTGTATTGATAATTTGACTCAAAAATCCCTTTTAGCATTAAATAGTACATTTTGTAATAAAATTCATCAGCTGTTTGGTTAAACTTGTTATGGTTTAACATTTGCTTATCAAAAAAAATAGCCCTAAATCCTAAACTTGGATTTACAAAAAAGTAATGTACCAACTCCATATAAAAATCTTTTTTTGAATTTGAAACCTTAGTCCATTTAATTTCAGAATTTTTAGGAATTTTATGCCGTGTCTTTATATCTCTTATATCACAATAAATTTGTTTACGACAATGATTCGGACAAATTATACCGCCAATAACCATAATTTTTTGGTTATCATTTTCCAAGTGACAGCTTTCATCACAATATATATTAATCTCATTTGAATTCATTAATTATTACCTTTCAAGTTTTATAATTATATCAAGTTAGGAAATCATTGTCTAAATGTTAAGTTGTAAATAGTAATATTGGTGTACACATTTGCACACCAATATTACTCCATTCAATATTTATACTTTTATTATTTTTGAATATCTTTAACAGATAAAGCAATTCTATGTTCTTTCGGAGTGAATTTCTTAATTAGAACATCAACTTCTGAACCTACTTTGAACATATTGAACGGGTTAACATTCTCATCTGACATTTCTGATACAGGAAGCAAAGCTTCAACTCCAGGGAAAATATTAATAAATGCACCGAATGTAGTTACTTTATTAACAGTTCCTTTTACGATTTGTCCTTCTTCAAACTGGCCCTCGATTTGCTGCCATGGATTTTCACCCATTCTCTTTAGAGATAATGAAATTCTCTTGAGCTCGTGATCAATCTTGATAATCTTAACTTCGATTGTATCGCCCAAAGTTAAAACATCAGAAGGGTGTTTAATTCTCTGCCAAGAAATTTCAGAAATCGGAAGAAGGCCGTCAATACCGTTGATATCAACAAATGCGCCAAAGTCTGTAATTCTTACTACATTACCTGATACAATCTGGTCTTCTTCAAGAGAAGAAAGGACGTTATCAACAACCTGATCTCTCTGTTCTGCAACAGCCTGTCTTTGAGAGAGGATAAGTTTGTTTTTCTTAGGATCAGCTTCAAGAACTTTTACTTCAATTTTCTGATCGATAAGTCCGTCAAACGGAGTTCCTGTTCTTAATTGAGATGACGGAATAAATCCTTTTAAGTCTGCAACATCAACCAATACACCGCCTTTAACTGTTGATACAACTTTTGCAAGAATTGTATCGCCTTGAATTTTAGCGTCATTTAATTGTGCCCAAGCTTGAGCAAATGCAATTCTCTTGAGAGATAACTGCATAGGATCGTCATTGTTTTCTTCTTTTAATACATAGAATTCTCTTGTATCTCCGATTTCCAATTCTTCTGAATCACTTGAAAGTTCTTTATTTGATAAGAATGCTTCCATTTTTGCACCCTTAACGCTTACAAGATAACCTTCTGATTCTTTTTTAATAACTGTACCTTCTACGATATCAGCCACTGTGTTAGATTTAGCAAAGCTTTCTTCTAACAGCATTTCAAATTCATCACGTACATCTGTTGTTGTCATTTTCTTTTCTCCTTTACTTTCTATATTATTTTGTAATTCCACCGTATTTTGTAATTTATTCCTACTAGTTTGGATTCAAGTCTCTAGGACAAAATACTAAATCCTTGTTTTGGCTTTTCTCCTTTACTTTCTATATTATTTTGTAATTCCACCGTATTTTGTAATTTATTTCTACTGGTTTGGATTCAAGTCTCTAGGACAAAATACTAAATCCTTGTTTTGGCTTTTCTCCTTTACTTTGTAGATTGTTTTATATTTTCCACTATATTATTTGTTCCTACTCTTTTATAACATTAATTACCTTATCTATAATCGACTGTGGAGTTGAAGCTCCGGCTGTAATACCAATAGTTTTGGCGTCCTTTAACAAATCCTTATTTAACTCGCTGTCATTTTCAATATGAATTGTTTTTGTAAAAGCTTTAAGGATTTCTGCAAGATGAGTTGTATTAGCGCTCTTTTTAGAACCTACTACAATCATTAAATCACTCTCTTGCGCTAATTCTTTAGCCTCTTTCTGCCTCATTGCCGTTGATTGGCAGATTGTATTATATATCAAAACCTCTTTTGCGATTGTATTAAGATAATTCACAATAAGATTAAGAGAAGAAACCATTTGCGTAGTCTGAACTACAACGCCGACTCTTTTATGAGTCTTAATCAGGCTTTCATAGGGTTTAAGCTCATCAACTGTTGCCGCAACGACAACTTTATCGGAATATAAATCCGCATTTGCTTTTATTGCAATCACCTCGGGATGATTGGATTTACCAACAATAACCACGAAATAATCATTTTTTGCAAGTTCTACCGCACGCTGCTGAACTTTTTTTACGTCAGGGCAAGTTAAATCCACAACTTCAAATCCGGCATTTTTAATTTTGTCAAAAACTTCCGGTGCCTCGCCATGGCTCCTGATTATACAAATTCCATCACCTTTTGCCGGGATTTCATAAATTGTTTTTATGCCTAAATTCTCAAGCTCTTTTATAACATCCGTATTGTGGATTAATTCGCCTAAGATATAAATATTTTTATCAGGGTTTTCTTCTTTTAACTTTTTAGCAGTTTCAACGGCTCTTTTTACTCCGTAACAGAACCCTGCAAATTTGGCTAGTTTAATATCTGGATTCGTCAAAAATTTTTTATTCGCTTTCTAAAAGACTAGAGGAATTTATCCTCAGTAATTATATTAAATCGTAAACAAAAATAATTTTCAAGCGAACCGTTTTCTTTACATAAATTTTATTATTCCCTCTTGACGTTTTAATAAAAAAGAGTATAATAAAAATTCCAAGGAGGAATGTGTATGAATCTCATGAATATTCCGGCTTTTAAAAACCAACAGCAATCAATGATAAAAAAGAGTTTATCAGAAATTTATACTCATGAACGTGCTCATAAAGCCAAAGGAGGTTCTTTAACAGGCCCTATCGTTATTGATTGGAAGAATGGCGTTCCAACAGGCGGCCATGTTTCAATAAGTATGCCAAAACTTAATCCTAAGAACCCGCAAAAAACAATTGATAACGCACAGACTGTAATCAATTCGGCAATGGCACCGGCTGATCCTTCAAGTCAGGATTATAAAGTGGCAGCACAAGCTAAATCAGTTAAAGCGCAAGCGCAAAGAGTACAGAACAACAAAAGGGTAGATTATTATGCTTAAATTTTTATATATTCTTCTTAACAGCCTTAGAGCGCAAGTCCCTGTGAAATGTTATTGCGAAGCGGTGAGCTTCATCACGGATTCTCTGGATTAAATAAAGCGCATTTGAGTTTCTCGGAAGCAAAATTGACTCTGATTGGTTGGGAAGAAATACTTCTTCCTCTCTTTTAGCGAGAGAAACAAAATCGATTCCGTCTTTTCCGGTTTTAACTCCCATCTCTTCAACTATTTGCATAACACTTGAGAGCTGACCTTTTCCGCCGTCTATGATAATCAAATCCGGCTTCTCCCAGTTTTTCTGGCCTAAACGCGCAAGACGACGGGATAAAACCTCTTTCATTGACAAAAAGTCATCAGGCTTGCCTTCAGTGGTCTTGATTTTGAACTTCCTGTAAGCTGATTTTTTGGGAAGCCCGTTTTGGAAAACGACCATGGAAGCAACCGTATTTGTTCCCTGAATATGAGATATATCATAGCATTCTATCCTGTTCGGGAAATTTGTCAGATGCAGTTTTTCTGCTAAATAAGAGCCAACTTCATTAAAATCATCTCTTATCTGAGCCATTTTCTTTAGTCTTGCATTATCAAGCAGATTTTGAGCATTTTTACGTGCAAGCTCCGCAAGCTCTTTATATTTCCCCCTGCCATAGCTTATGGTAATCTTTTTGCCGGATAAAACTTTCAGCCAGTCCTGATAGAGCTCCTTATCACCGACAGATTCTAAATCTGGAGAAATAATCCTGTCCGGATATTCCAACTTAAGATTTGTATAATATTCGCGGAAAAATGTCTCAAAATATTCTGTCTTATCAATATTATCAACAAAATAAGAAAAATCTTTTTTATCAATAAGCCTGCCTTCTCTAATCATCATAATTACTATAGCTAAAATTCCGTCTTCATAAAGAACTGCTATAATATCCTCATTTAATTTGGTATTCTCATAAACGACCTTTTGTCTCTCAAGCGTCTTTTGCAAATCCAGATAACTATCCCGCATCTTAGCTGCTTTTTCAAACTGCTCCTCTTCAGCGTATTTTTGCATCTGCGCCTGTATTTGTTTTAGAAGTTCAGTCTGTTTGCCGCTTAAGAATAATTCCACCTGATGAATTAATTTCTGATACTCTTCCGGCGTAACTTTGCCCTGACAGGGAGCAAGACATTTGCCTATATGATAATAAAGGCAGGGACGATTGGAAAACTTAGGAGTTTTACACTGTTTCAAGGGGAAAAGTCTTTTCAAGAAATCCAAAGTTGCATACATTGCGCCTACATCGGTATAAGGCCCGTAGAACCTCCCTTTATCAGGATTTAAATTCTTCTTCCTTACAACCTGAATCCGCGGGAAATCTTCGTCTGTTATAAGAAAATACGGATACTTTTTGTCATCTTTTAGCAGTATGTTGTATCTCGGCTTATGTTTCTTGATTAAGTGCGATTCAAGTATCAAAGCCTCGACTTCAGAATCAGTTATAATATATTCCAGTCTTTCTATTTGGGAGACCAGAACATTAGTCTTGACACTCTCATGCTGTTTATGAAAATAGCTGTAAACTCTTCTTTTAAGGTTCTTGGCTTTCCCGACATAAATAATTTCTCCGGCCTTATCATAATAAAGATAACAACCAGGCTGTGACGGAACAAGTTTAATTGTTTCCAATAAAGTCTCATTCATAACTATATTATACATTAAAACAGGCGGACAATTTCTAATCGTCCGCCTGTTTTAATGTATTCCATGGGGGAAAGAGTGCGTTTACCCCTATTTTCCATCCAGATATTTATTGGTATATACTGTTAATTTTCTCAAAATTATTGTAGAAGCTTGTGCGGAGCTAATAATAAATAATTAATTATTTAAAAGAAAACGGGCAGAAACTTCGTTTTCGCCCGTATAAACAGCCCGTGAGAGGCCAAAATTTTGTGTGAGGGGTAAATGCGTGAGGGGTAAATGTGCGAAGCGTGAGGAGTGA
>CALUQF010000030.1 GCA_944322835.1 Candidatus Gastranaerophilales bacterium
AAGGTCGCTCCCTACACGGGAGCGGGAATTGAAACTTCGCCGCTCCAATCATACCACATGTTATTATTTCTCCCTCCGCACACAAGAACAAAAATTGAAACAATCTTCACAAAATCCTTCGTTTAAAGGGCTAGGAAAAATTGTTGAAGAATTCGCATTCTCCCCTGTAAAAAATATGTATATTGTAGATGGTTTTATTACGACAGAAAGGTTGACTGATGCAAGAAATGCTCAGGAATTTGCCGGTTATGCAATAAAAGAAGGTTCAACTATATTCTTTTTATATTTTGCCGGCAAGAAAATCCAGAAATGGCTGGAAAATTCTGCTAAGAAAAACCATAATAAGTCTATAACTCTTGATTCAAGAGTTTTAGAAGGCAGCGCACTTAAAAAATCTTTTGAAGATGGTTCAATCCAAAAGAGTATTGAGGAATTTAATGCTGCTAGTACATCAAAAGAAAAGCTTTATGAATTCTTGCACAAGAACCCTGAAAACAAGATTGTAAAAGCTGCCAAGAAGTCTGATATTATTAAATGTTTAAAGAATTCAGATAAGATTGACACAAGAAACTTTATTGATTTTGATGATGTTAAGGGAGTGAAAGATAAAGTTGTTGAACTTTACGGCCAGTATAAAGACGCCATAAGTAAAGGTGAAACTTCTGAGAACTTCTTTAAAGGTGTAAGAAAGTTGAAGAGACGTTCTATTGTAGGAAATATAGGCGCTTCTATTTTAGCTCTTGGTGTCATTACTCCTGCTGCTATACTTATAAAAAGATATACAGATAAAGGCGGCAAAGAGTTCCAGACTAAAAAGGAAATAAAAGAACAGTTAATAAAAGAAGGTATTATAAAAGAATAAGCCCGGGATTTTATTATTATGCAGATTGTAGAGTAAATGGTAAAGTATGCGTTATTTGCAGGCTTTCATTCAAACCTGGCATATTTTTTCTTTTTAATATCATAAACAAAAACCCGGTAACCGTTCTTATTTACAATAAACCGAATCGAATTATTAATATCAGTTCTCAGAATCTTAGAACTTTTCAAAACATTTAACGTATAAACAGCCGGATGTCCGAATTTATTTTCACCGACAGAAATCAAAGATATTTTAGGTTTTAAATAATTCATCATATCATTATTAATAACATTTAAAGCACCGTGGTGTCCGACTTTAAGGACTGTTATATTTTGAGGTAAAACAGGTTCCAATTTGTTAAATGCTAAAATTCCGGAATCTCCGGTAAACAGCATTTTAAAGTTTTGATACTCTAAAAGTGTTATAATGGAAGCTTCGTTATCACCATATTCCAAGGCTTCCGGCGATATATAATTTATTATCCTTAGCCCGTTTTTATCCCAAACAACCTGATTGTTTTGCGCAAGAATAATTTTTACCCCTTGAAGATTTGCAGTATCATAAATAGATTTTGCAGAATTAGAATTATGTTCAAGAGAGTTAACATACAGATTATTGACTTTTACACCTCTCATCAAATCAACTGCACCACCGCAATGATCATTATCAAAATGAGTAACAATTATTGTATCAAGCTCTTTTATCCCCCTATCTTTCAGGTATTTCAGAATTAAGAATTCAGCCTGCGACTTACCTCCATCGTACCCAGCTTTTGCAGTATCTATCATTAAATATTTATTTTCCGGAGTTCTTATAAGAAAAGAATCTGCATTCCCAACATCAAAAGCTGTTATTTCAAGATTATTATTTTTAATGGGTATCAACGTTAATATTAAAGTAATAACCAGGAGAGAAAGTAGATATTGGAGTAAATTTTTCCATTTTTCTCTAATATTAGTAAAAAAGAAAGTTATATTGAGCAATATAGCATAATAAATTATTATTTGAAATACGTTGGGATGTGTTGTCTGCATAGATGCTAAAGGAAGTTTTCCCCAGAAATCAGAAATATTAACAAGCAAAGTTATTAAAGGATTTAAAATAATATCAAAAAATTTACATACAAAATCCGGTGTAATTGGTGCTAAAAGAGAACTTATAAACCCTCCAAAACTTATTACGGACAGAATAGGAACGCTCATTATATTTGCAAACACGGAATACAAACTAATATTATTGAAATAAAAAATCTGAATCGGTATAACCCAAAGCTGTGCTATAATTGGAATACTGATGGTAGCTGTTAGCCAGTTTACAATCCTGTTTTTATTTTTAACAAAAAGCGGAGTCATAATAAGAAGTCCGAATGTTACGATAAAAGAAAGCTGAAATCCCACATTATTGAGATACATCGGATTACACAAAAGCATTAAAAACGCAACAAAAGATAACAGCGCAATACTGTTTGCATCTCTATCAATGAGTTTTCCTATAAGTACAAACATTAACATGCCAGAAGCTCTTATAACAGAAGGACTTAATCCTGTCATTAAAGAATAAACAACAACCATCGCCATACAGAATATAATATTAACCTTATAATTAATTTTGAACAAAGATAAAAAGAAAAAGAAGAATGAGAATATAAAAGCAACATTCATACCAGAAGCTGCAAGAATATGAAGCAGACCTGAATTAATAAATGATTGTTTAATATCCTCGGGAGGCGAAATTGCATCATCACCAAATACAATACCACCAAGTATTTCTAAGTTAGGGGTCTTTAACGTTTTGGCGTGGATTTCTATTATCTTTTCTCTGTAATTATTAATTTTTTGAAGCAGAGTTTCATACGCGCTTAAATTTCCTTCCGAGAGTTTATACTCTTTACCATAAAATACCGAATATGTTGAAAAGTTTCTTAAATAATCCCCGTAATCAAACTGGGAAGGGTTTCCGGCTTTAAAAGGTGATGAAAGACGCCCTTGAATTGTATAATAATCATATATTTTGAATTTTTCAGGAGTATTTAAAGAAACATAAGTTTTTTCTCCTTTATCAAAATCTTTTACCATAGAATCGCATTCAATTCTTTTAACTTTGAAGAAGAATCCGTATTTATCTGCGCTTTTTTGCTGTGGAATTGAAATTACCTGACCATAAACAGTTGAATTTACCGGTGCAATATTCAATAAATTGTCAGTATTTTTCATTCTTAAAGACGCATTTAGAATGCCAAAATAAAATATAAAAATCCAGACCAAAATATATTTAGGTTTTATAAAATTTTTAACAAGCAGCAATATAAAAATCAGTGTAATAATAAAAGCAGCCTGTAAAAGCAAACCGGAAAATACAGAAAAAAGCGCAAAAATATAAATACCTACCGTTACAAACATCAGGATATTTTTATTCAAGCATATATTCAGACAGAAATTTCTTAACATACATTTCAATTTAATAATCAAGAAGTATACAACAGAAATTTTTATTCTAATTCAGAGCGTTCAATCTCTTGTTTTGTAACGAATTTAATAATATCACCGACTTCAATATCATTAAACTTAACAAATGAAATACCGCATTCAAAACCTTGAGCAACTTCTTTTACATCATCTTTAAAACGTTTTAACTGGTCTACAGCACCCTTAAAGATTTCTTGCCCGCCTCTGGTTATAATTGCAGTATCATTTCTATTAATCTTGCCTTCTGTTACATAACATCCGGCAATCTTATGTATCTTGCCGATAGTAAATATCTGCCTGATTTCAGCCTGCCCTGTTGCAACCTCTTTTACTTCAGGAGAAAGAAGAGAAATCATTGTCTTTTCAATATCATCAAGAATCTGATAGATGATGTCATATTTCTTAATAGTGACTCCTTCTTTTTCTGCTGCTGCAACAGCATTAGCATCTTCTTTTACAGTAAAACCTAAAATCAATGCGTTAGATGCAGACGCAAGCATAACGTCAGCTTCTGAAATATCACCAACACCAACGTGAATAATCTTTGTTGCAATTTCTTTCGATTCAAGCTGTGCAATTGCTTGAGAAACAGCCTCCGCCGCACCGTGAGAATTAGCTTTAATAATCAAATTAAGCTGTGGAATACCGCTTTCGGCATCGCCTGATTCACGTCTCATATGAGCAGGAAGCATAGCATCAAGCCGTTTATTGCGTTCTTTTTCTTTACGCTTATCAATAATTGCCTTCATTTCTTTTTCGTTCTTAACTACCTCAAAGAAATCACCTGCATTAGGAACCTCTGTTAAGCCTAAGACCTCAACCGGGGTGGAAGGCTCAGCCTTCTGAATTCTTTCTCCGGAATCTGATAACAACGCCCTTACTCTTCCGCAGGCTGTTCCTACAACAATACAGTTTCCTGTTCTTAAAGTACCGTTTTGAACAAGAAGCGTAGCTACAGGTCCTTTTCCTTTATCAAGGTTAGCTTCAATAACGACACCAGAAGCCTCTGCTTTCGGATTAGCTTTCAAATCCTGAATTTCTGCAACAAGCAGAATATATTCTAAAAGCTCATCGATACCTGTACCTTGAAGCGCCGAGACCTTAACCGTAATTGTATCGCCGCCCCAAGCTTCCGGCACGAGTCCGTGTTCTGTTAACTGTTGTAAAACCCTATCCGGATCAGCACCCGGCTTATCAATTTTGTTAACAGCAACAATAATAGGAACTTCAGCAGCCTTTGCGTGGTTTATAGCTTCTATTGTCTGAGGCATAATACCGTCATCAGCCGCTACAACAAGGATTGCAATATCAGTAGCCTTAGCACCGCGAGCACGCATTTCAGTGAAAGCTTCGTGACCGGGTGTGTCTACAAATACGATTTTCTTTTCTTGTTTGTTATCCAAATAAACTGTATATGCACCTATTGACTGTGTAATACCGCCAACTTCAGTCGCAACAATTTTGTGCTTGGAGGCTCTTATACTGTCCAAAAGTGTTGTTTTACCATGGTCAACGTGCCCCATAATACTTACAACCGGAGCTCTGCGTTTTAGAAGTTTTTTATCAACCTCTGTTAGAGCTTTTTGTTTTTGTTCTTTTTCAAGTTCTTCTTCTATATAAGCGTCAATATCTTCTTCAAGAACCTCTAAATTGTATTCAGCGCAAACTTTCTTGATTGTATCAACGTCAATAAGCTGGTTAACGGTTGCCATAATTCCCTGGAACATAAGAAACTTGACGATTTCAGCCGGAGTTTTATGAATCTTATCAGCTAATTCACTTATTGTCATTGCAGAATTTACAACAATCTGCTTAACTTCTTCCTGAGCCTCTTCCTTATGCGATTTTTTCTTATGTTTTTGTGCAGCTGCTTTTTCAAGAGAAATCATCTCCTGATCTTCTTTTTTGGAATTATAATCCTTATCTTTCTTTTTAGAATCATTTTTTCTCTTAGAAGAAGGTCCGCCTTTTCCTTCATAAATCTCTTGCGGAATAATTCTTCTTTCTACAAGCTTCTTCTCTTGCGCAGGTTTATTAAAAGATTTTTTCTCTGTCTTTTCTTTATCCTCTTTTTTTGCTTTTGCCTCTACCGGAGCTTTAGCGGGTTTTGGAGGAGCTTTCCTTACAATCTCAATTCTTGACTGGTTCTTTGGATATTCGATTTTTGTTCTTTCTACTCTTACAACACCCTTTTCAGGCTTTTTTTCTTCCTTAGGTTCTTTAGCCGATTCTTCCTTTTCAGCCTTTTTAGGTTTTGCCTCTTCTTTAGGAGTCTCTTCAGCTGCTGGTTTTGCTTTTTTAACAACAAAAGCCTTCGGTTTTGCGGAAGACTTTTTAACAGAAAGACCTAAATGTTCTTTTAGTTTTCTAATCTGAGTCGGAGTTACAGTATTAGAGTGCGATTTTACGATAATATCTATTTCGCCAAACTTTTCTATAACCTCTTTGCTGGTCATTCCCAGCTCACGTGCTAATTCACTAACTCTAATACTGTCCATCTAATATTCCTTTCAAGTCCTCAGAGGTTTTTAATACTCTGTTTAATTTTGATTTTTTTAATGCTGCTTCTATACAACTTCGATTATAACAAAGATATGCTGATCTGCCAAATGTGTTTGAATCCGGGTTTAGGACTACTTTTCCGTCTTTATGATTTTTTGTAAGCTTAATCATATTTTCACGCGGTTTGAGTTCCCCGCACCCGATACATTTTCTTAACATTTATTTTTAATTAATCTCCGCTAATTTTTCGAGCTTGAGTTTTTGGTCGTACTCTGTAAGTAAATCAATGAGTTCGTCCAAATCCCCGTCAATTACTGTCCACACGTTAAGGTTTTGCCCGATTCTGTGGTCAGTCAACCTTCCCTGAGGGAAGTTGTATGTTCTTATGCGTTCGCTTCTGTCGCCTGTTCCGACTTGAGAACGTCTTAAGTCGGTAATCTCTTTCATCTGCTTTTGTACTTCCATATCATACAATTTTGCTTTTAAGATTTGAAGGGCGCGTTCTTTGTTTTGTAATTGCGAACGCTCTTCTGTACAGAAAATCATGATTCCTGTCGGTTTGTGGAACACTCTGGCAGCTGTTTCTACCTTGTTAACATTTTGTCCGCCGGCACCGCCTGAACGTGCTGTTGAGATTTCAACATCATTCATATTAAGTTCGACCTCAACATCATCAACTTCCGGCATAACGGCAACTGTTGCAGTTGAGGTGTGTACTCTGCCTTGAGACTCTGTTGCAGGAACTCTTTGAACCCTGTGGACTCCTGATTCGTATTTAAGGCGTGAATAAATGCTATCGCCTTTCATAGAAATAATAACTTCGCTAACTCCTCCTGCCTCGCAGTCGGTTTTACTTAAGATTTGTGTCTGCCAGCCTTTTTTATCCGCATAGCGCATATACATTCTCATCAAATCGCCTGCAAAAATGTTCGCCTCATCTCCGCCGGCACCGCCTCTGATTTCAAGCATAATGTCTTTATCGTCCATCGGGTCACGTGGAAGAAGAAGGATTTTCATCTTTTCTTCATACTCGGCAATCTTCTTTTCGTTTTCTTCCATATCAGATTTTAGAAATTGACGCATTTCTTCATCTTTTTCTTCATGAATCATTTGTTTAGCGTCTTCTATCGCATCTACAGCTTTTTTCCAGGCATAATAAAGTTCAACGGTTTCTTCCATTGACTTTCTCTGCTTGGATAAATCACGAAACTTGTTGTAATCTGCTATTACATTCGGATCCGATAGAATTTCGCCTAATTCATTATATTTCTTTTCTATCTGGACTATTTTATCTAACATATCTTTCATAAACATTTACCTCTTATAAAAAAAGTATAACAAAAACAGTCGTAAAAACAATTTATGTTAACAAACTTGATTATTTGGACAATGTGTATTAGAATACCAGAATAATAGAGTTGAGGGAATTAGTTGATATGAAAAAAGCGTTAATGATTGTATCGGTACTTGCGATAGCGGTTATTTCGACTGCCTGTATCAATAATATTGCAGTACAGGAATTAAATAATAAAGCAGCTGAATTTATGCAAAAAGGTGATTACGAATCTGCAATGAACAGATTACAGGCTAGTATTGACCTTGATGCTACAATGTATGAAACGCATTATAATCTTGGTGTTGCGGCTATTAACGCTAAAAAATATGATAAAGCTATTGAAGCATTGGAAAACGGCATAAAAATTAAACCTGATTATGCCGATTTTTATTATTCATTAGGGGTTGCACAATCCGAATGGGCTGATGAAATTAATGACCAGGCCAATGAAAAATTAGAGGACGATGCGGCAACGGCTGAAAATGTTAATGAAAGAAATGTTTTGATGGAAGCCGAAAAAAGAACAGATGCAGTTGAATCAAAGACAAAGGCTAATGAACTTAAAAAATCTGCTTCTGAAAACCTGAAAAAATATTTGGAAATGAAACCGGATTGTGAAGATAAAGCAACAATAGAAGAATTAATAAAAGAGTGTGACGATTTTATTAACGGCAAAGATGATACTTTATCAAAGGCAGAAGAATAAATGTTTACATCTCCATCACAAATAATATGCACAATCTTTGGGGTTAATATATATTATTATGGCGTTATAATGGCAATAGCAATAACAGTCGGAACACTTGTATCCGATTGGGTCGGCACTAAGTTTTTTAACCTAAAAAAAGAAACCATTATAGATATGGCTCCGTATTTTATAATATTCGGTATAATCGGAGCAAGACTTTATTACTGCGCTTTAAATTATGATTTTTACTTAAGATTTCCGACAGAAATTTTAGCCATAAGGCATGGCGGGATTTCAATCCACGGAGCTATGATAGGCGGTATTTTAGGCCTGTGGTTATTTTCAAACAGGCGGGGAATTAAATTATCTAAACTATGTGATGTATCAGTCCTCGGGCTTTCTCTTGCGCAAGCGGTCGGGAGATGGGGAAATTTTTTCAATTCGGAAGCCTTTGGCGGCCCGACAAATCTTCCTTGGAAGTTATATATTGCACCGCAATACAGACCTGTTCCTTATCAGGAGTATGAATACTTTCACCCGGCGTTTTTGTACGAAAGTATTCTGGATTTAGTTATTTTTGGAGTATTATTTTATCTTATAAAAACCGATAAAATTAAACAGGACGGAAACCTTACATTAATATATTTGATACTTTACTCTATTGTAAGAATAATTGTTGAGTCTATAAGGCTGGATAGCGTAAGATATGTTTTTGGAATGCCAGTTGCAATATTTATGTCCGTATGTATAATAATTGTATCATTTATTGTCTTAGCTAAGAGAAAGGGTTTATTATGAAGTTAAAGAAAATTATCGCATTATCTACAGCTGCATTGGTTCTTTTTACAACATCAGTTATGGCAGCACCTCAGGCTCAGAAAATTGCAGTTGTTGATATACAAAAAGTTGTAGCAGCTTCTTCTCAGGTTAAAGCTTTAAAGAAAGCCCAGGAAGCTAAGAACAAAGAATTGACTAATTTTATAAAAAACGCTCAGGCTGATGTAAACAAACAAACTGATGCTAAGAAGAAAAAATCATTAGCAGAATCGTATGAAAAACAGCTGGCTTCAAAGAGAGAAGCAAATGCAAAAGATTATGCCGCAAAATTAAAAGCTGCTGATGCAGCTATTACAGCTCAAATAACTAAGAAGGCTACGGAACTCGGCTATACAATGGTTCTTCCGAAATCAGGTGTTATATGCGGCGGTGACGACATCACAGCATCTGTATTACAGGTAATCAAATAGTAATGAAAGCAGTATTATTTTACGGACCGCAAAATATAAAGTATGAAGATACAATGATAAAGCCTCTGGCTAAGGGTGAGATTTTAGTCAAAGTTGAAGCAGCACTGACTTGCGGAACCGACGTGAAAACATATAGACGCGGACACCCTGTTTTAATAAAACAAGTTCCATCAGGTTTTGGGCATGAATTTTCCGGAATAGTAACAAAAATTACAGACGGAGTAAAAAATGTAAAGGTTGGAGACAGAGTTGTATGCGCAAATTCAGCTCCTTGCGGCGAATGTTTTTATTGCAAGAGGGGTGAATATAATCTTTGTGAAAATCTGGATTTGCTAAACGGTGCGTATGCCGAATATATAGTAGTTCCGGAGAGAATAGTTAAGAAAAATACCCTTATTTTGCCGCCAAGTCTGCCGTTTGAGAAAGCCGCTTTTTCCGAACCTTTGGCAAATGTTGTGCATGGTGTTGAAAGAACCGGAATTAAGCCGGGACAGAGTGTCGGGGTTATAGGGATTGGACCTATAGGTTTAATGTTTGCAAGACTTTGCAAATTAAAAGGTGCAAGAGTTATTGTTGCGGGCAGAAACCCAATAAAACTAAAACTGGCAGATGAGTTTGCACATGCAGATGAGATTGTGGATTTAAAAAAGTATTCAAATCCTGAAAAAATATTTAAAGATTTCTCTGATGAAAAAAAAGGACTTGATGTTGCAATAGAATGTGTCGGCATGCCGGAGATATGGGAACTCGTATTCTCCTGTGTAAGACCGGGCGGAACCGTTCACTTCTTTGGAGGGTGTAAATCAGGTTCAAAAGTCAGTATAGATACTACAAAAATGCATTACGGCGATATTAGATTAATGAGCGTTTTTCACCATACGCCTAAGTATTTCAGACAGGCTCTGGATTTAATTGCGTCCGGTGAAATTGAAGTCGAAAAATTAATAACAGAAGAATTACCACTAGAAAAAGTAGAATACGCAATGCAAAGACACATTAAGGGTGACGCAATAAAATTTCTTATCAGGCCTTAGCTTCGACTCTTTCGATTCTTAGAGATAGTATTCTGCCGGAATCTGTTTTTGTTACACAGTATTTGAAGAATTCATCTTCAAATGAGTCATTACTTTCGGCAATTCGCCCGAGATTTTTAATGAAATAACCGCCTACGGTATTTATATCTTCGTCTGATATATTAATATCAAAGTATTCACAAAATTCATCAAGCCGCATTTTCCCGCAAACTTCATAAGAATGTTCATCAATTTTCTTTATTTCAGCCTCTTCTTCATCAAACTCATCTTGAACTTCGCCCAAGATTTCTTCCATAACATCTTCATGAGTTACAAGCCCGCTTGTTCCGCCAAATTCATCGATTACTACCGCCATTTGAAATCTGTATTTTTTAAATTCAATTGCCAGATTTTCTACAGGCATTGTCTCCGGAACAAAAATCGGCTCCCTAAGAAGAGATGATATTGAAAATTCCTTGTGTTTAACTAATAACGGATAAATATCCTTAACGTGAATAAAGCCTAAAATATTATCGAGGCTGCCATCATAGACAGGATATCTGGTGTACTGGTTTTCAATAATCAAATCATTAATCTCATCTAAAGAAGACGCTGCTGAAATACAAACCATATCAGGTCTCGGAGTCATAATTTGTCCTGCTGTTAAATCCGAAAATTTGAAAACATTCTGCAAAATTTCGGCTTCTTTTTCGTTTAAAACTCCTCCCTTACAGCTTGCATCAATCAACATATTGAGTTCTTCTGTGGAGTGCACCATATGATGAGTATTAGCAGGTTCAATTCTGCACATTTTCAATAAAAAATTCCCAAGACCATTTAAGATAACAATCATAGGAGCAAATAATCTGGTTATAACAAACATAGGTTTTGCAACCCAGAGAGTTGTTTTTTCGGAATACTGAAGAGCAATTGACTTGGGCATCAATTCACCGATTACAACATGCAAAACAGTTATCAATACAAACGCTATCGTGACAGAAACCGTATGAGTTGCGACCATATCGGCTTTTGTCGGCAAAAACTGGAACAGCGGGTGGATTAATTTAGCTAAAGTAGATTCACCAACCCATCCGATACCAAGGCTTGAAATTGTAATTCCGAGCTGTACGGCTGCAATATATCTATCCAGATTTTTTAATCCGTCCATCGCAAGTTTAGCATCAAAGTTGCCCTCATTTGAAAGCTGCTGTATTCTGGTTTTTCTAACCCCTACAAATGCAAATTCCGCAGCAACAAAAAATCCATTTAAAAATAATAAAAATATTATTATCGCAGTGTTTAAAACTATCATTTACTTATCTTAATATAACTTGCATAAAAAATCAAAATTGAATAAGAAAAATAATATAGATATATGATTTACCTCTGCTACTTGCCATAAAAACTGGTTTTAGGTATGATAAAAAAGCAATAATCAGACAAACAAAGGGGATATTTATGAGCGGACACTCGAAATGGTCAACTATTAAGCATAAAAAGGCTAAAACAGACTCTCTAAGAGCTGCAGAATTTCAAAAATTTTCAAGAGAAATTATTGTTGCATCTAAACTCGGCGGGCCTGATCCGGCAGGGAATTTTAGATTAAGAACTGCTATTGAAAAGGCAAAAGCTGCAGGGCTTCCGAATGATAATATTAAAAGAGCTATCGAAAAAGGCTCCGGTGCAGGTTCTCAAGAAAATTACGACGAGATGACTTATGAAGGATATGCAGCAGGCGGAGTTGCTGTTGTTATCGAAGCTATGACTGATAATAAAAACAGAACCGCCGGAGATATAAGAAGTTATTTTACTAAATTTAACGGTAACCTTGGAGAAACAGGCTGTGTTGGCTGGATGTTCGACAAAAAGGGGTGTATAACTTTTGATAAGGAAGGTATTGATTACGAAAAATTATTTGAAGCAGCAATAAATCTTGATGCAGAAGATATTGTTGAAGAAGATGATGAATACAAGGTTTATACAACAATACCAAATCTTCAGCCGGTTGCAGAAGGGCTTGAAGCAGAAGGTTTTAAATCAACTTCGGCTGAATTTACAAGAATTCCGCAAAATACAATTGAAGTTACTGATGAAAAAACAGCTATCAATATTATGAGGCTTTTAAGCAGGTTAGAAGAACACGATGACGTTCAAAATGTATATGCAAATTTTGATATTGATGACGACTTAATGGCAAAAATAGAAAACCAAATCTAAAGGAGGAGTACTAATTATGATGAACATGATGAATATGATGAAACAGGCTCAAAATATTCAAAAAAAATTAAAAGAAGCTCAAGATGAATTAAATAAAATGGATATAGCAGGCGATGCCGGTAACGGTGCTGTAAAAGTAACCTGTGACGGTAAAGGTTTATTCAAGTCTATCAAGCTTTCTGCTGAAGCAATTAACCCGGAAAACCCGTCTTCCGTAAGTGAAGATACAATCGAAATGCTTGAAGATTTGATTACAACAGCTATAAATCAAACTTCTTCTAAGGCAATTAAGGTTATGGAAGAAAAAATGAAATCTGTAACAGGCGGAATAAGCATTCCGGGCTTGTTCTAATTTCTCAATATTTATAAAACTAAAGTATTGGTGCGGTTAAAACCGCACCCTACTCTTAGTCACTCAGTCACTTAATCACATAGTCACTTAAAATGATTTATCCAAAATCCATAGCAACATTAATAGAACAGTTTCAAAAATTCCCCTCCGTTGGCCCAAAATCTGCCCAGCGTATGGCTTTTCAGGTGCTTAAAATGCCCTTAAGCGAGGTGGAAAAATTTGCTAATGCCATTCTTGAAGCTAAAAAGAGTTCAAAAACTTGCGAGATTTGTTTCAATATCTCGACCCAGAGCCCATGTGAGATTTGTTCTTCGACAAACAGAAACCGTTCGGTAATCTGTGTTGTTGCAGAGACCAAAGACTTAATTGCAATTGAAAAAACTAATGAATATCGTGGACTTTATCACGTTTTGCAAGGCCTGATTTCGCCGATGGACGGAATCGGTGCAGAAGATATCAGGATAAAAGAACTTCTTACCAGATTGACTGATGAAAGCGTTGAAGAGGTAATTTTGGCATTATCACCTTCTGTTGAGGGTGAAGCTACAAGTCTTTATTTAACAAAACTTATAAAACCTTTCGGGATAAAGATTTCCAGAATAGCATTCGGCCTGCCTGTTGGTGCGGATTTAGAGTATGCAGACGAAGTTACTTTAGCACGGGCTATAGAAGGTCGTAGAGAGCTGTAGTGGTAAAGATTTGTAACAATTAAGCAATTTTTCTCTTAAAAATTACTTTTATAATTATATGGGTAAAATTATAAAGTAAGAAAGAGGGGTGCTATATGATAGCAATCGGGAAAAATTTAGCAAAATTATTTGTGGGCAGGAGCTTTGTAAAATTTCCAGCAAAAAAAGCTGTTGACGGAGTTTTAAAAAGCCATATTCTAATTGGAACAAAATCATGCTGGGGAAAACAGCCGGAAGCATTAAGGCAATATTTCTTTGGGCAAGCTCAGCTTGCTGAAAGAAAAATGCAAGGTTTAATGCAAATTATTTAAACTGTTATCCTCTGAAGGCTTTTTGTCCTATGTATTTGGCTCCGGCGCCGAGATTTTCTTCTATTCGGAGAAGCTGATTGTATTTTGCCATTCTATCAGTTCTTGAAATGGAGCCGGCTTTTATTAGGCCGGTATTGAGCGCAACAGCCAAATCTGCAATAAAACTGTCCTCAGTTTCACCGGAGCGGTGGGATATTATTGCGCTGTAATTATATTCATGCGCTAATTGCACGGCATCCAGTGTTTCTGATAATGTACCAATTTGATTGGGCTTTATGAGTATTGAGTTTGCAACATGTTTTTCAATACCCTCCATAAGACGTTTTGTATTGGTTACAAATAAATCATCCCCGACCAGCTGGCATTTTTTGCCGAGCCGCTCTGTGAGGTTCTGCCACCCGAGCCAATCATCCTGGCTCATACCGTCTTCTATTGATATAATCGGATAATCTCTGACAAGCTCTGCAAGATAATCCACCATTTCTTCAGAGGTTAATTTTTTATCTTCACCTTTTAGATAATATCTGCTTAAAGAACATACTCCGCCATTACATTCACCTTCTTCGTATAATTCGGAGGCTGCAACATCAAGGCAAATTTTTACGTTATTGGTGCTGTATCCGGCTTTTTCTATTGCCGCGATTATAAATTCTATTGCGCTTCTTGTAGAACTAATATTTGGCGCAAACCCGCCTTCATCACCGACAGTTGTCGAAAAACCGTTTTCTGCAAGAATCTGTTTTAGGGTATGAAATATTTCTGAGCCTGCCTTTAAAGCTTCATTAAACGAGCATGCACCGACCGGTGATATCATAAATTCCTGAAAATCAAGATGGTTATTAGCGTGCGCTCCGCCATTTAAAATATTCATCATTGGAGTCGGCAATACGCATCCGTTTATGCCCCCTAAATATCTGTACAAAGGTAAATCATAATAATTTGCAGAGGCCCTTGCACAGGCTAAAGATACTGCTAAAATTGCATTTGCACCCAGATTAGATTTATTAAATGTTCCATCCATTTCTATCATCAAATTGTCAATAAATCTCTGGTCAGACGCATCTTCGCCAAGCAAATTCGGAGTTATTGTTGTGTTAATATTATCAACAGCTTTTAAAACACCTTTTCCGTGATAATCATCTTTAATTTTATCTCTGAGTTCTCTTGCCTCATAAATTCCCGTAGAAGCTCCTGAAGGAACAGAGGCTCTCCCGACAGTTCCATCCAGCAAAATCACCTCTGCCTCAACAGTCGGATTACCCCTTGAATCAAGAATCTGTCTTGCTTTTATATCTTCTATTTCGCACATAAATATCTTCCTCCTGAAAAAAGATTAAAGAAAATCTAAAAAAAAATCTATTAAACACTAAGGCAGTAAACTTTGCCTTTTTGGAATAAATGAATATAATATAGATATGAAAAAGTTTCTGGTCTGTTTAATATTATTGAGCGTAACCCTTCCATCCCACGCTTTTTTCTGGAATAAAAAAGACAAGGCTTTGGAAAAAGAACTTCAAGGAAAGGGTTATGCAGGCACACTTCCGGATATTGGAGAAAAAGTTGAAAAAACAAAAACAAAAGTTACAACACCAATATTTGAATCACAGGAAGGATTTAATGACCCGTCGGAATTAAAGCCTGTACCAAAAGATAACCCGGCTTTTATTAATATTATTCAAAAAAAAGATAAAACTTCTGAATTTGTTAATGATGCAAATGAGATTATTCCGATGCTTGAAAAACTTGTTGACTGCATTGAGGATAATGAAAGTCTACAGCTTTTTGTAACCAAAGCAAACCTTTTAACATTAAATATTGATAATCTTTCAAGAAAATACGACGGCAAGCCTGAAAGCTATTATGAATCCTTTAGGAAACTTCAGGAGGTTAACCGCTATGTTAAATCTATCGCGCTTTTAAGAAAAGAAGCAGTCACCTACCAGCGCTATCTTGCATATTCTGAAAGCGGCTCTATATATAATCCGGAAAATATCGCAAACCAGCTCCAATATCTGCTTGAAGAATTAAATACGGCGATATTGCTGTTACGCGAGGAGAGTTAAGTTATTGTCAGGCAATGCCTGACCTACTGCTTGTTATTTTACGATTGAGGCTGACCTGTAGTTCCAATTACAACCTGTAGCCATACCCTTGTCAGCCGACCATATTCCTACGTGCGTAGCACAAAAAAAAGAGCCTTTTGATGGCTCTTGGAATTAAGAATAGCTGGAAGTATGAAAAAGATTTAATAATTATATTTAACCTGAACGATAATAAAAAAACTATCAGTTAGGTGGGGAATATTTTATTAACATTCCTTCACAATTTGCTTGTAAAAAAATATTGAGCATGCTAAACTTAGCATGTCGGACTGCTAAAGAACGCTTAAAATAATGAGCAGCAATTAATTTAGTAAGCGGCGAGTAGAAGGGGCCGGAAGAAAGCTCAGGTTCTCAGGGAAAATACTCGGGGGCTCGGGAAAAATGCCCAGGTTCTGAAAATTACATTGAAAGAACCTAAGTAGCAAAATTTATCGGCACCGCAACTTATAAGGATAAAAAATATGAACACAGATCCAATAGCAGATATGCTAACAAGAATCAGAAACGCTAACGTTGTTTCTCACCCTTCTGTTGAAATGCCTTCTTCAAAATTAAAAGTAGCTTTAGCTAAGCTTTTAAAATCAGAAGGTTTTATCACTGATTATTCAGAAAGAGCAGAAGGACACTTCAAATACTTAACAATTGAATTGAAGTATGACGAAGCAAACAAGCCTGTTA
>CALUQF010000031.1 GCA_944322835.1 Candidatus Gastranaerophilales bacterium
AGTTCCACTTGAGAGGCAGGCCTGACGTTCTTATTTTCACCTGTAGTTTAACTATTGCCTGCCGACAATGTGTTCTTTTCTTTTTGGTTACTTTTTCTTTTTAGCAAAGAAAAAGTAACTAGTTTATGTCCCATCTGCCGCAGGTACCGCCCCAGCGTGCGATTATGTTACCTTTTATGTCGCCGATTTTTTCAACGTGTCCGATTGGTTCGGAACCTTCCAGAATAGTAATAACTTCGCAGTTATTAGAGCAGCCTGTGCACTGACAGGTAACGGATTGGAAATTCATATTTCCGACTTCCCAGCCCTTGAATTTGGTTGAAACCTCTGTATATTGGTGGTTTTCCATT
Organism: Candidatus Gastranaerophilales bacterium; assembly: GCA_944322835.1. Classification (GTDB taxonomy): domain Bacteria; phylum Cyanobacteriota; class Vampirovibrionia; order Gastranaerophilales; family Gastranaerophilaceae; genus CAG-196. The sequence continues at coordinate 351 of CALUQF010000031.1, forward strand.
GCAAGAAGAGCGGCGCCTATAGCACCCATTGTCTGGTGGTTTTCCGGAACAACGATTTTTGTGTTAAGCGCTTCTTCAAAAGCTTTGACCATACCGGTATTTGTTGCGACTCCGCCCTGGAAAGAAACGGTTGGTAAAAGTTCTTTACCGAGAGCAAGGTTAGAAAGATAGTTTCTAACGAGTGCTTGACAGAGCCCGTATAATAAGTCCTCAACCGGATATCCGAGCTGCTGCTTGTGTATCAAATCACTTTCTGCAAACACGCCGCAACGTCCTGCTATACGCGCCGGGTTTTCGGATTTTAGCGCAGTTTCACCAAATTTTTCTATTGGAACATTAAGTCTTTGGGCCTGATGATCTAAGAAACTGCCAGTACCGGCTGCGCAAACTGTATTCATTGCAAAATCTGTAACAATACCATCTCTTAGAATAATAATTTTACTATCTTGCCCGCCAATTTCCAGAATCGTTTGGACTCCTGGGATATTAGTACTTGCAGCAACTGCGTGAGCCGTAATCTCATTTTTTATAACATCAGCCCCGACTAGTGCTCCGGCGAGATTTCTACCTGAGCCGGTTGTACCGACACCTTGAACATTATATTCGCATAATGCTTGTGAGATAATATGCTTTAAACCATCTTGAACCGCATCTACCGGTTTCCCTGCTGTTTTTAGCATATAAGAATCTATATACTTTCCTTTTTCATCAACGAGCGCCAGTTTTGTAGTTACAGAACCGACATCAATACCTAAATATACATCTAAACTCATCTTTTTACCTTCTTCCCTTAACCATGTCAAGTATAACACAAAAAAGGTAAATCAAAACAAGAAATCAAATTACTAATCACTGAAAGTTTTGAAAGTTTTTTCAACGTTATCATCAATAACTTTCTTAACGGCATCCATTTCGGTTGCAAGCGCATTCTGTTCGGTATCCAGTTGTTTAAGACGGAGTTCAAGGGTTCTGTCTTCCTGTTGAATAATTGATGTTTGGGCATTAATATCAGCAATTGTTTTTTCGTATTGCTCTTTTTTATAAAGATACTCGTTCATAGCGTCCTGATAAGCAGCTTCGTCTGTAACCGTTTCAACATTAAGCGAATAAACAACGCTGTCATCATCAAACTTAACCGAGGTAAATCTTCCGTCACCGTCTGTTTCTAAAAGCGCATGATTAGTCTCTTCTATTTTTGTTTTAATATACGAAGCGCTATAGTATGCAAGTTTTTCTTGAACATCTATTGGTTTTTCGTAATTGTATTGGGTTTGCATACTGTTATACAAATCTTTTTCTGTTGTAAAATATGTTTTTCCCTGCATATCAAAGGTATAGATACCTTCGCCGTTATAGACAAGATTTCCATTTTCATCAAAGCTTAAATAATCGGCCATAGAACTGTCTGCGCAGTCTCTTAGGATTTGGGCAAGCTCGGCCACCTGATCTTCCGTAAGTTCATCAAGCTCTGTAAGCTTTGAGTTCCCTACAAAGGCTGGAGAATATGTCGTTGAATAATCAACAGGCTGTGCAGCTTCCAGTTCTTCTTCAAGGAAAAAGTGCCATGTGCCGTTAGCATCCTGGTATCCATAAACATCGTCTGTATTAAGAACCCCATCATCTTGTGCCAGACCCTTAGCGGTCTCAAAATCCCTCAAAGAGTTTTCAAGTTTTGTATCCATCTGGACATTACTTATGCCTGTAATGTCTATTGTTGTACCGTCTTGAAGAGTAATGATACCGGTTTTGTCAGCATAGTTAATCTGAACATCTTGAACCTCGGGAGTTAAATCTTGTTCCTGTAACTCGCCTTTTGTCTGTACCTGCGGATTCTCCAGGTATTTTTGTGAACCGGTATAAACATCTGCATAATAGTAGTGATTTACAATATAATTATAATTCGGATCGGCACTGGATAATTGCTGCCAGCTGTCGAGTACTGATTCATTTTCGCCATCTGAATAAGAATATTGTAATTCTGTATAATCCGTCGTTTTAGGAGCATTAGGAACTTCTAAATCAAGCAGCCGGTTAAAAAGATTTGCGCTCTGGTTTGCAAGGGCTGTTCTTGCCTGGTTAATCTGCTGTCCTTCCCATTCTGTATTAGTTTTTCTTGCCGTTAGCGCTAAATATCTTGCCTGTGATGCTGCCATTCCCATAGCGGAATCTCCTATGTTGTTTTACTATATTGTGTTTAATAAAATTTTAGTTAATGTCAACATGTAGAACGGCAAAATCGACTATTCTCTTTAAAAACATCCAAAGAAATCCTCTGTTTAGTGTATTAGAAAAGACTCAATAATAATTTATAGAAATAGATTTTATATATTCTGTGCTGCAATTGCTTTATAGAAGCTGATATAATCTATCATGCAGTCAAATTCGCTGGAATAAACCATTTTGTTTACTGAAAGCAAATTCTCTTCCATCTGGTTCAAATCAAGTTTAGCAATTGTTCCCTGTGCATATTTGCATTTTGAAAGCTCAAAATCTTTCTTTTCTAAATCCTGAATTTTCTTCTGTCTTGCCAGTTTTTCCTTATCTTTGTTAACTGAAACAAGCGAATCATTAACTTCCTGCATAGAAGTTAAATTAACTTTTTCGTAATTTTTAAGGCTTTTTTCGTAGGCAATCTTTTTAGCTTTCAAGTTAGCCTTAAGTTTTCCGCCCATAAACAACGGCTGAATTATATTGCCTCCAAATCCCCATAACATATTTGAAGTTGTGAATAAGCTTTCAAAATGTTTTGCATTAAATAAAACGCCGCCTCCTAAACTCAATGTCGGAAGCATCTCTTTTCTTGCCACCTTAACATCAATTCCCGCTTTTTCAAGCATCTTTTCTGCCTTCATAAAATCAGGACGTTTCATGATTACGTCAGAATTAACATATTCAGGAATAACGCCTGAAAATGCAAGCTTGCGGTAATCAGCCCTTTTATATTCTTCAATATTATTAGGGCTGTCACCTGTTAGTACCGCAAGTTGATGAAGAAGCTTGGTTCTCTCTTTTTGTAAATCTGTCAAATCTGCAACACCTGATATATAAGACTGATTAGCCTTAACTAAATCAGAAGTTGAAACTACACCCTCTGCGTTTGCGACTGACATAATTTCAAAAATCTCTTTTCTTAAATCAACAATATCTTCTTGCAAATCAATCATTGCATCTAATTTAACTATATTGACATAAGTGCTTCCGACTGATGAAGCAATTGAAATGTACGCTGATTGTTCATCTAAAATAGAAGCTTCATAAAGTTTTCTTACCGCTGTAGTTTTGTTGTGGTTTTTGCCGAATAAATCCAATTCATAGTTTGCAATAATCGGCAGCATAAAACCTCCTCCTGAAGGCCCTATAAACTTACCGTATCCTGGCATGAATCCTGCCTGCAATGTCGGAAGCTCGCCGGCTCTCTGCATAACAACATTTTGGTAATATTCATCAATCGTTAATGTTGCCATCTTCAAATCTTTGTTATTTTCAACGGCTTTAATAATATAAGCGTTTAAGATATCATCATTAAACTGCTGCCACCATGGCATATTGATGTATTCATATTTGTTTTTTTGCGGAATGATTTTATCAGGTTTTTTCTCTTTTTTCTTATTCTTATCTACATTCTCTTGTGCGCCTGCTGATAAAACAGTTTTTTCAGCAGCAACTACCGGAATAACATTTCCTATCCCTAATGATAATAATATAGCTATCGTTAAAAACTTCTTCATTTCTTTTTTCTCCCAAGGTACTTGATTTTTTATGACAACAATGATAACATAATTATGTTGCATTTGCAACATGTTGTAAAAAAAACATACTTTAAACAGGGGATTGACAAAATTGCAGGAACATTATACTGATAATATTTTTTATCAAATAGAGTTAACCGCAAGGTATTGCAAACTTTTAGGACAGCAGGTATTTGAAAAATTTAACGCGGGAATTTCTGTTGAAGAGTTTTCGGTTCTAGATGTGCTATTATGTAATCCTACAATGTGCCAGAGAGATTTAGCAAAATTAATACTCAAAGATAGGGCAAATACGGGGAAATTATTGGACGCATTAGAAAAGAAAGGGTTTATTACACGTAAGCTCTCTATAAAAAATAACCGTCCGGTTAAGATAGTAGAAATCACAAAAGCAGGAATAAAGAAAACAGAAGAAGCTACTGAAAAAATTAAACCGCATTTTGTTCTTGTTAAAGAAAAAATTAATAACAGTGATATTGCAAAGGTTGGAGATTTGCTTAAAGATTTAAGAAATGTATTAAAAGAGACATTAGAAATACAAATATAAATAGAAAAGGTGAAGTAATGAGTGAAGAAAATAAACTAGAAGAAGAAAATACGAGGAAACTTCCTGTAAAAAAACGTTATATAGTTGCATTTTTAGCAACAATCGGTATAATTACTGCCGGATACTTTATATACGAATATTTAGGCTGTCAGTCAACTGATGATGCTTATGTAGAAACAACTACCGTTTCTGTTTCTCCGAAAGTTTCCGGCCAGATTGTTAAAGTGCTTGTAGAAGATAACCAGCCTGTTAAGGCAGGACAGGTTGTTGCAGTAATTGATAAAGTAGATTATCAGGTAAAACTTGATCAAGCAACCGCAGCGTATGAGCGTGCTCTGTTGGATCAGGAAAATGCGCATGCAGATTTGAATGCTGCAAATTCTGAAATTGAACTTGCTAAAAAAGATGTTGAAAGATACGAAAATCTTTATGCTGCAGGAGCTGTCTCAAAACAAACTCTGGACAGAGCAAGAACTGATTTAGAAAGCAAGCAGGCAAAACAGACTTCTGCCGAGCAGTCAATTTTTTCTAAGGATCCTTCAAGAAATGCAAAAGTTGCTGATGCTGATTTGAACGTATTAAAGGCTCAAAAACGCGCAGCAGAATTGGCTTTAGAATACACAGATATTTTAGCACCGATTGACGGTACTGTTTCTAATAAAAAAGTTGAAGTAGGTATGATGGTTCAGCCGGGTTCTCCATTGTTTGTAATAGTACCGCATGATGTATGGGTTGTTGCAAATTATAAAGAAACACAGCTTACTAAAATGAAAGAAGGCATGGACGTTGATATTAAGATAGACACTTATCCTGATAAAGTTTTCAAAGGAAAAGTTGACAGTATCCAGAGAAGTTCAGGTGCTAAAGCAAGCTTGTTCCCGCCTGAAAACGCAGTCGGATCTTTTGTAAAAATTGTACAGAGAATTCCGGTAAAAATTGTGTTTACAGAAAAGATTGACCCTAAGGAATACTCAATAATACCGGGTATGTCGGTTGTTCCTAAGGTTAAAATAAGAGAGTTTTATAAAAATCATAAATAAATTTTCATTCAGTATTACGACTCTGCGGTTCGTGAGGTTTTCCTCCCGAACCTTTTTATTTTTTTGTATAATATTTTTATGCAGATTTATTCTAATAAGGTGTTTGAAAATCCTATAGAGATTGTTGATGTAAGAGGCGATTTAGAGGCCGGAATCAGAAGGGTGGAGGAGTTAAGGAAAAGTATTTTCTTCTCGGATATATTACTTATGATTTTAAAGGTATGTATTTTGAAGCATTTGAGGGGTTTAAAGAATATACTCCTAAACCTCCAAGAGCGCTTGGGACAATTATTAAATCAAAGATTTCTAAATCAGAATACGTTAGTGCAGTATCTAAGATAAAAGATTATATAAGAGAGGGTATAACTTATGAAGTAAATTATACTTACCCATCAGATGTATATACGAGTCTGGACGGAATTGATTTATATGAAGCACTTTTAGAAAAACAGAGAACACCTTATAATACCTTTTTTCAAAATAAATACACAACTCTTTTGTCATTTTCTCCTGAATTATTTTTCCGGCTTGAGGGGAGAAAAATTTTGACTAAACCGATGAAAAGTACCATAAAGCGTGCTGATGACGGCAAAACCGCGGAAAGGCGCGATTTTTTGTATCATGATACAAAAAATCGCGCCGAAAATATTATGATTGTCGATTTATTGAGGAATGATTTAGGAAGAATTGCAAAAACAGGAAGCGTTAGGGCTGATAAGATTTTTGAGATAGAAGAACACCCGACAGTGTTTCAGATGACATCGGAAATTTCTGCAGAGCTTCGAGATGATATCGGTCTATATGATGTTTTTCGCTCAATTTTTCCCTGCGGTTCTATAACAGGAGCACCAAAAATTTCGACAATGAGGGTTATTCAGGAGCTTGAACCTTTTGAGCGGAATATTTATTGCAGTGCAATAGGGTTTTTATCTCCGGAAGCCTGCGAGTTTAGTGTGCCGATAAGAATTTTATACGGGGGAAATTATAAATACACTTACCATGCAGGAGGTGCTGTTGTATGGGATTCTGAGGCGGAAGATGAGTGGAATGAGACAAGGGTTAAAACAAGGTTTTTGGAATCGGATTTTGATTTAGTCGAAACTGCTGTTGATGATTGGAAAAGGCATATAGAAAGAATGAAAAATTCGGCTGAAAAGCTTGGTTTTAGGTGGAATAATGAAATCGACGAGCTTGAAAAGTTTGACCGTATTCTGCTTCATAAAGACGGCAGGTATGAGGTTCAAAATAGGGATTTTACACCAATAGAAAACAGGTTGATACGTATAGGAAGGAGGGTTAATTCAAATAACCGGTTTTTGTATCATAAAACAACAATCAGAGATAATCCTCCCGAGGGGTTATTTGATGAAATTGGTATAAATGAAAGGGGTGAAATTACAGAGGGAACTTTCACTAATATTGCAATAGAGAAAGATGGAGAATTATTTACCCCGCCTGTTGAGTGCGGGCTGTTAAACGGAACTTTCAGGCAAAGACTTATTGATGAAGGAAAATTAAAAGAGAGAATAATTTATCCGGAGGATTTAGAAAAAGCTGAAAGAATCTTTTGCTTTAATTCTGTCAGGAAAATGGTTGAGGTGAGGTTATGCTCGTCATAGATAATTATGATTCTTTTACGTATAACATTGTACAATATTTACAAATTTTGGGTGCTGAACCACAAGTTATCACAAATGATGAGCTTAGGCTTTCGGATATAAAGAGTCTGAAGTTTTCAAGAATAATACTTTCTCCCGGCTGGGGAAATCCTGATAATTCAGGGGTTACAATGGAGGTTATTGATTATTACAAAGATAAGCTTCCAATTTTGGGTGTATGTCTTGGCATGCAGTGTATAGCAAAATATTTTGGCGCTGATATTATTAAAGCACCTGAACCTTTTCATGGGAAAAATTCGTCAATGTTTTTTAATCCTGAATTTGAATTATTTAAAGGTTTAAAAGAAGGGTTTAGTGCTACAAGATATCATTCACTGGTTATTAGGCCGCCTGAAAATAGTGATATAAATATAGAAGCCCGGACAGAAGACAACCTGCCTATGGCGCTAAGGATAAAAAACCGTCCGATATATGGTGTTCAATTTCACCCTGAAGCTATTTTGACAGAAAACGGTATAGAGATTTTCAGGAATTTTTTGAATATTTAAATGCGGGGTTATTTTTCTGTGATTTCGAGATTGTCGAGAGCATAGCGAAGGCTTTGGACTATAAACTCATTACGGCTCATACCAGCCTTTGATGAGACTTGATCTATTTCTTCAAGTATATTAGAATCAAGCCTTATGCTTATTACTAATTTTTCAGACTTTACCGGCTTAAAAATACTCATAGTCTTTATTGTATTATATTAAACAATGTTTCGATATATTTAAAATGTGAATACTTATTGTAATATATATATCTATAACTAAATATGTTAAAATCTGTTTGGAAAATTAAATAGTAGGTAATATATGGAACAAGAAATAAAAGACGGATTACAAAAAATAGAAGAAAAGGTTGTTACAAACAGCTATGTAATTGATACTTTAAAGTTTTATTGTGACGAGCATAGTGAGATTGAAGAAGTGTCTCAAGCTGCTTCTGTACTTGAAGTAATATCAAAAAATGAGCGGGAAATTTTAAATCTTGTAGCAAACTATAAAGACTCTAGAAACTAGCACAAGGGAATATAACAATATAATCCTTCAGGATTTCGTCCTGAATATAAGAAGGAATATTATTGAAATCCAGTATTTCTACAATAATCGGAATATCACTGTCATTTATAAGTTCTCTTAATTTATAAATGTTTTTATCAGGGCAGTTAAATTTTTTCACCGCAAGGTCCAAATCGCTTCCGTCGTGCGCTTCGCCCTTAATACGGCTGCCAAATGCCCAAATTTCAGCTTTCGGACAGTAAGAATTAAATATATCAATAAGCATCTGCAAATATTCGTGTTTTAAAAACAACCTATCCATTTTCTATAACAGTCCTTAGATTTTTAACATCTCTCAAAAAATTGTCTATTAAAGCAAGAGTCTCTTCCGCAAAGGCTCTGCCATAATCATGTGCGGTACTGTTTCTGTTATCTCTGTATTTTAGCCATCTGTTTACCTCATCTTCGCTAAGCAGAGAATATTTATATGCATGTCTGAATAAGTCTTTGAAAGTAAGAGCATCTACAGCTTTCTTGCTTGCATAATAAGGCATTAATCTCTTTCTTAAAAGCTTGCCGCTTTGTTCTAAAGTCATTTCAAAACCTTTGACAAGAGAATTTCTATACATTTCGTAGTCAATAGAACCTTCTTTGACTGTTTTGATTAATGCATAAGCCTTTTCTAATGTTTCTGTGCATCTTGTTAAATATTCTGTATTAATACTCATAAAGGCTCCTTTTGCTATGACTTAATTATTGCATAAATTGCATAAAACTTAAAGACAGGCTGGGGTTATTTTAAACTCAAATATTCTTTGCCGAGTTTTTTGTTTGCAATATCAATAATTTTTTCTGCTAATTCTGCATAAACATGTCGGGAAAAATGATTAATGCATTCTATATAATCCTCATCATTTTTTATAAAATCAGTCAGTTCTATGAATTCCATTTGGTTTTTGAAATTCTCTCTAACGGCGTAATTTAGGATTTTATGCCTCTCAGCCATATTTTCGTATCCTGCAAGAGTCTTATCGGTCGGAATTTCGCTTCCCAGAATTAAAACTATATCCGCTTTTGTATTATCTTTTATATATTTTAAATTTTTTATAACCGTATCTACAGGCGGGTTTCCTGCAAAAACATAATCTTTTTTAAATTCTTTCAGCATCATTATATTCATTGCTCTAGCCTCAGCCGGAATTGGAGCAAGTATCTTTTCCCAATTGTTTTCATCAGTTATGTCGCAGTCTGCATAACCGAACATTGCATAGCTTCCGTCTGATTTGTTTATATAAAGTCCGCTGTGGGTTACTGTTAAAAGGCTTAAGAATATAAGATTATATTTCTTATCAAAAAATCCACTCTTAAATTCGTCCTGATTAGGGAATGGAAAGCGTCTGCTTAAATCTGCAAGTTTCTCTTTAGAAAACTTATGCGTCTGCTCGATAAAGGCAGTATGTGTATGCGCTAAAATATAAACAAGTGATTTGTTCCAATACGGGAATTCAGTGTCAATGTTACAGTCAGCATTAATATAGCTTAGAGAAGAATACAAATCACAGGGGCCTTTAAATAGAATATTTATATTATTTTTTTCCTTAGGTTTACTGTTTTCTATTCTCAAATCCTCTTCAACCCTTATCCAATCAGGTTTCCCTTCCAATTTTGAAGCGACTTCGCCCCGAATCTCAAGCTCCGGTGATTCGAGATAAGAATAAACAAACTGTTCGATTCCCATATTCATAATCCTGCAGGAGAAAAGAAAATGAACGAGCTTGTTGTTTCTCTTATCCAGTGAATAAAACCCACAAATTCCGTAATTTCCATATTTATCTTCTGCAATAATATATGAAGAATCCGTATTTTTTATTGTATCTTCTATATTTTCGTCTCTGAATTTAGTGAAATTTAATTGATTTGTACGGCTTATTAATTTTTTTATTCTATCAATATTTTCTAAACAATCATTTTTGAAACAAATCCTTATATCACTTTCTCTTAAAAATTCCTCATTAGAGATTTCTTTTTGAGCTAAAGCCTTTGTCTCAAGTATTTTATATTGTTTTAACCTCGTGTGTTCAAAATCGTAATCATTAACAAGGTATAATTCTTCCATCATTTTAGGGATTTGTTCTACTGTCGCCGTCATAATATCAGGAGAATAAAACTTAACCTCACCTATATTAGAACTGTTATCGTCAATAAAAATTACATTCTCCGCCCGAAGGTTCATACCTTTGATGATACTCTTAACTCTCTCGCCCTTAGGAAGCCAGTTAATAGACGGGAATACAAATAAATCCCAAAATTTTTGATACCCGCGATTCAGGAATTCTTCTTTTACTCTGTCTATTCCTTCATTTTTTGAACAGATAGAGTTCATAATTCCTTTTGTAACAAGCTCTTCAATAAAGCTCAAAACCTCCGGTTTGAATTCAACCCCACCTTCGCTTAACGTTCCGCTCCAGAGAGTCTCGTCCAAATCCCAGATAATGAGTTTAGCCTTTGTTATATCGTAATCTTTTTTCATTTATTCAGTTGATTAGCCGTCATAGTACAAACAGAGCTGTCTTGAAGATACTTGTTCCACGCTTTTACGACAGGATTATCCTGAACAGCTGAAATGCTTGACGTATCAACTTTTTCATTAGAATATTTTTGTACTACAGCATACGCTTCCATAACTGACACAAGCTCGTTAATCTGTGCTCTTGAAAGCTTACAGGTTATGCAAGAATCAACTCCTGAAAACTGCACCTTTTCCTGATAAACGCACTTATCGCCTTCCCAGCCTAAGATTTTCTTATTAGAAGTTACATTCATACCCTCTGTATTAACAGTTCCGCTCTCTGAATACGAAGAACAATTCTTCAGAGCATTCATAAATTTGGCGTCATCTGCAAGTACAATAAGAGTCGTAAAAACAAGAGCAATTGTGAAAATAAAATATTTTTTCATACATTTATCCTTTATCTAATTTAAGTTCAAAAATGTTAAAACAAATCTATTAATGCTATTATACTAATCAATATTTTGAATAACAATAGTCCAAAAAAATGAAAAACTAGTACAGATATTTCAAATAACAAATGTATTTCGCACCCATCGCAGACTATTACATATCTGCAACTGCGGAATATTTACATGATGTGCAGATATAAAAAAGACCCCTCACCCGAATTTCTAAGTTTCGCTTGTGCTCAACTTGAAATTCTTCCCTCTCCCGCAAGGGGCGAGGGAACCGCCCCGCCAGATTGACCTCTGTGTGGGAGGGTCAAAATCTTTGATTTCTGGGAGGGGGCATATACAGATGTTGGATTAGTATTTTTACTCCTAAAAATTATCATGGACAGTAGTGGAAGGAGCGATAACGACTGAAGAATCTCGATAACGTTGATTTGTGGCTTAAAAGTAGTTATTGTGGGGTTTCACCCAACCTATTTTCTCTAAACTGGTAAACATTTATTTTTTAAATTTTCTTAGTCACCTAGTCACTCCGTCACTTAATCACCCCCTAAATATTCACCAATACTTTGTTTTCCCCAATAACTTTCCCATTATACGTTTTTTTATAGTTTTTGTTCTCTACGTCGATATAATCCCCTAACATTCCGTCCGACATTGCTGTTCCGTCGATTGATACCATGACAGCACCGTTTGAGACGAAGAAAATTCGGACTTCATTATTTCTTACAACGTCAGGACGCATTTTTACAAAGCGTTTATCAATTATTTCACCTTTTTGGAACCCTTTTTTGGCGCTCATTTCTTTAGTAAGCGCTCTTTCTGTCAGTACATAATCCATTTTCATAGATACGTCCATTTTCTTAACACTTACGGTTTCTTTATTAAGTGCCTGTTCTCTGTTAATATAATCATTTGCAACAAGCACCTCTTTATAAACGATTGTCTGAACCGGCAGGTTCAAAGATTTAATGAATGCATTATCTACATAAACATCAACCCTTTTGATATCTCTCGGAATGATTTTATCCGCGCCTGATGTAATTTTGTATGTAACCTTCCCGTCCGGAAGCTGTAACTGCGCAAAAGGAGTTGCTGACACTTTAACTTCTATATCAGCATCTATCATTTTCTGGTAGCCGTTTTTAAGTATTTCTGCAACAGATGATTTAACATTAGCAGAAGTGAGCATTTGCGCGTTAGCGCTCAATGCTCCGGCTATTAATATTAGAGATGTTGCTATTAGTTTTTTCATTGGTTTTTCGTTATTCGTGACTCGTGAATTGTGAGTCGTGGTTATAAAATTTCTTTGATTGTACTTTGTTTACTTATATTCTTTTTCGTGAGCCGTGATTCGTGACTCGTGAATTGTGGTTATAGAATTTCTTTAATTGTACTTTGTTTGCTTATATTATCTTTAATACTTCGATTCACGAGTTTCGATTCACGATTCACGAAATATATTCCATTTTCCTCCGTTCACTTTTATCACCTTTAATACTTCGATTCACGAGTCACGATTCACGATTCACGAATCTACCATTCACTCCCCTAAGACATATTATTCGTCAACTGAAGAATATTACTTGAAGAGTTAATTATCTTTGAATTAGATTCAAAAGCTCTTTCTGCCTTAATCAACCCTACCAGTTCATCAACAATCTGCACGTTAGAACCTTCAAGCATACCCTGCTGGATAAGACCTAAACCGTTCTGCCCCGGTGTATCTTGAACAGGGTTTCCGGAAGCCTGTGTTTCCTTATACAGGTTGTGTCCGATTGATAATAACCCTGAAGGATTCTGAAACTTAACCAGCTGCAGCGAACCTACAATTGACTGTTGTGTCTGGCCCGGAAGTGTTACGGAAATGTTACCGTCTTGAGTAATCGTAATCTCTGTAGCATCACGCGGAATTGATACGGACGGCTGGATTAAAAGCCCGTCATTTGTACAAAGCTGGCCCAGAGAGTCAACCTGAAGGCAGCCGTCACGGGTATATGCAAGAGAGCCGTCCTCTTTCATAACCTGCAAAAATCCTTCGCCTTCAATCTCGATATCCAATTGGCGTCCTGTTGAGATTGCAACACCTTGAGTAAAAACTCTTGTTGTTGCTGCTGTTTTTACACCAAGCCCGATTTCTATACCGACAGGCTGGTATGTTCCCTGATTCATTAAAGCACCGGGAGTTCTTACTGCCTGCGAGAGCAAGTCTTGGAATTCTATTCTTGACTGCTTAAATGCTGTTGTATTAACGTTTGCTACGTTATTGGCAATTACGTCAAGATAATTTTGCTGTGCTATCATACCGGTTGCTGCTGTTGTTAGTGCTCTTAACATGTTTGCGTTCCTTTTGTTTTGTTGTTTTGAGAGGTTAGTGACTAGTGATTAGTGACTAGTGATTAGAGGTTATAGAATTTTATTAATTGTACGACCTTGTTTACCTATATTATTTTTAAAACCGCGATTCACGATTTTCTAATCACTATTCACCACTCACTATTCACTAATTTACATCTCATTTTCCTCTATTCACTACTCACTATTCACTAGTCACTAATTACGTCCTCAGTCTCCCCACCGATACTGCTGTTGTAAGCATATCGCTGTTTGTACTTACTACACGCGTTAAACTCTCATAATTCCTTGTGGTGTTGATTGTGTTAATCATTTCTTTAATAACATTCGAATTTGAAAGCTCAAGCATGCCTTGCTGAATTGTAAATTTTTCCGAACGTAATTCGGGATTGTTTACCGTATCACGCGGAATGAATTTTGCATCTCCGATTTCAAATAAATCGTCTTTGTCTGAAAAATCCCAGACACCGATTGTTTGAAGCGGAATTTTCTGATTGTAAGAATTGATTTCTATATTGCCGTTTTCAGCAATAATAATATCTTTTCTGTCTCTAAAAGCTGTTTCATCCTCCATATCGTACGGAAGCATTCTTATTCTTCTATTATCCACATCCAGAACATACTCTCCCTCTTTTGTCTTGAGCCAATAGCCTCTGTCAACTACAAAGGAACCGTTTCTTGTGTACGAAATATTTCCATCTGCATCTTGGATTTTAAAGAAACCATCACCTTCTATTGCCACATCATAAGGATTTGATGTTTTGCTTAAAGCTCCTTGAGAGAAATCATGAGTGTATTGCATACTTTCGCTTCCGCAGCTGATTGTACCCAAATAACGGCTTGAATTGTTTCTCAAAATTGAACCTTCCTGAGAATAAACCGCTGATTGCATTACATCTTTAAAACGCAAAGAACCTTTTTTGTAACCCACCGTATTAACGTTTGCAAGGTTATTTGCCGTATTATCATTCATATCCATAAGAGCGAGCATACCATTTGCTGCTGATTCAAAACTTCTTACAATCATTAATTTACCCCCGCCCCTTTCATTTTGTCATAGTTACTTAAAACACTTTTTACATAGTTTTGTGTTTCCATATAAGGAGGAATTCCGCCGTATTTTTTTACGGCATTCGGGCCTGCATTATAGGCAGCAAGCGCTAAGGATTTATTATTGTCAAATCTGTCCATCAGCCCTTTTAAATACTTAGTTCCGCCCATAATATTCTGTTCGGCATCATATGCGTTTGTAACCCCCAAACCTTGAGCCGTTGAAGGCATTAGCTGCATCAAACCCATCGCCCCGCATTTTGAAGTTGCATTAGGGTTAAATCCGGATTCCTGCTTAACTACAGCTTTTACAAAATCAGAATCCAGACCGTTTTTTTCTGCATATTTTTCGATTAAATCATTAATTTCGCTTCTTGATGTGTCAGAGGTCTTATTGATGGATTTATCGAGAATATTCTGAAAATCAGAGTCAGGTTTTACGCCATACGACATCAATGATTGAAACTGGTTTTCAATCATATTAATCCTATGTAAAGTTGCATCTAAACCCGTAAGATTCATCTTACGCTCACCTTCCTCTTCAATTTTACTTACCCAAGTCTTTTCTCTACAATTATCAGGAAGCTATTCCTTCCCAATAAAAGTGTAATATATATCCAGACAAGCAACATCAATCAAAAGATTGAAATTTATTCTTGCAAATAGACCATATGGTCAATCATATTTTTTTGCACTTACAAGCTTTTCCTTATTAATAGATTGTTATTTACTCCTATTTGTCTCCCCCTATTTACATTTACCCCCGGGTGTTATATAATTGGTGCAAAGATGTTAAGAGGAGAGGTGAAGTTAATGGAAACTTTAAACAAAAATGAGGGTTTGATTACACAGATTATCGGACCTGTAATTGACGTAGAATTTCAACAGGGCGAATTGCCTGAAATTTATACAGCTTTAAATATCACTTGTGAAGACGGACATGTAGTAGTTGCGGAAGTTCAGCAAATGCTTGGCTCTAACAGGGTTAGAACAGTTGCTATGTCATCTACTGACGGCTTAAAAAGAGGTATGAAAGTTGTTAATACCAATGAGCCGATTAAAATTCCTGTAGGGAAACCTATTTTAGGCAGAATCCTAAACGTTATCGGCGAACCGGTAGACAAGATGGGACCGATTGAAACAAATGATTATCTTCCTATCCACAGAGAATCTCCGAGACTTGTTGATCAAAATACAGATATTGAGATTTTAGAAACAGGTATTAAAGCAATCGACTTAATCCAGCCATACCAGAAGGGTGGTAAGATTGGTCTGTTCGGTGGTGCAGGTGTTGGTAAAACCGTTTTGATTATGGAATTAATCCACAACATCGCATCAGAACACTCAGGCGTATCAGTATTCGGCGGTGTTGGTGAAAGAACACGTGAAGGTAACGACCTTTGGAATGAAATGAAAGAATCAGGCGTTATCGACAAAGTTGCACTGATTTACGGTCAGATGAACGAACCGCCGGGAGCAAGAATGAGAG
>CALUQF010000032.1 GCA_944322835.1 Candidatus Gastranaerophilales bacterium
CCCTAACGGGTCTGCCCCCTCACCAAGAATTTCTAATACTCAACTGGCGTTTCGTATTGAAATTCTATCCTCTCCCGCAAGGGGCGAGGGGAGCGCTACACCTGGCGTGGAGGTTACCCATCCCGCCAGATTAACCTCTGTGTGGGAGGGTAGAAACGATATTGTTAGCTTACAGCGGCAGCTTTTTTGGCCTCTAAGTATGCCTCAATCCCTTTGGTAAGTTGATCCGGACAGCTTGTCGGTCTGCTTCCGCAAGGAAGTCCACTTAGTTTTGGAATAATATCATTAATATTCATTCCGCGGATTAAAATTCCGATTCCCTTAAGGTTACCGTTGCACCCTCCAAAGAATTCTACATCTTCTATAATATCGTCTTTTATTCTCATCTGCATTAATTTGCAGCAAACACCTGAGGGTTTATACTGAACTATATCAGCTCCATCAACTTCTTTTATTTGTATATTATCGCTCATATCATACTCCTCACTAATAAATCTACTATTCATGTCAATTATATCACCTTGCTTTAGCATAATCAAATTTCTCCTTTTTTATTGTAATATTAGAATATGGTTAGTATAGCAAAAATCGGATTCTGGGGTTATCCCGACCCTGATATAGTCGAAAAAGTCAAGAAAGATTACCCAAACGCCGAATGGATTGATTTGGATATTGATTTTTATTACCCTAAGACTAATATTCTGCCGGAATCGTATTGCAAAATTATACGAAATATTATTGATAATTCTGTTTACTTAAAGCCGGATTTAATTGTTGCACCCATTGGAAAAGATAAATGCGACAGCGGTTGGTTTGCATCCAGAATCTTAGCAGATATGGGGTTTAATGTTATTCAAACCATTTTTGAAAGATTAGAGCCTAAAAGAGAAATTGTTATATGTGATAGTATTATGCCTCTGTATGATAAAATTACAACAATCACCGCAGGTATAGTTAATCCGGAAATTTTAGAAACCGCAAAAACAAGAATTTTGTTAGACTCGGCAAAGAATACACAAAGTCCAGAGTCTTCTACATTTACCCCCGGGTTTTGGGGAGTACCTCCCAATGATTTGGAGATTTTAAAGCTGTTTCCGGATACGACACGGGTTTACGGCTGGACAAGATGCGTTGAAGCGGGAACTCCGGCGGATTTAGATTTAGAAATGTATGTTGAAGAAGGTATTCCTACGGTTTTTTACGCACAGGCATTCTGCGCTAAAGCACAGCTTGCAAAATATTTGGCCGACAAATACAACGGCCTCTATATTGATATTGACGATTATGCTTCTAATTCTATAAGGGCAAAAATTGAAGCATTTTTAAGACTCAACTGATTTTTGTTTTACTACTGCATCAATCAACCCTTTAAAGAGCGGATGCGGCCTTTCCGGTCTTGATTTGAATTCCGGGTGGAACTGGCATGCAACAAACCAATCTAATTCCGGGAGCTCTACGATTTCAGAGAGCATTCCATCAGGCGACATGCCGGAGAATACAAGCCCTGCTTTTTTAAGCTGCTCTATATAATCGGTGTTGACTTCATATCTGTGTCTATGACGCTCTGAAATCTTATTTGCGCCATACACATCATGTGCTTTCGTACCTTTTTTAATGTGGCAGTCATATGCGCCAAGTCTCATTGTACCACCGTAACCCTTGATATTTTTCTGCTCTGTCATCAAATCAATTACAGGATATACAGCGTTTTCATCAAATTCTGTAGAATTAGCGCCTTTTAAGCCCGCAACATGTCTTGCATATTCAATTACAGCACATTGCATACCAAGACAAATTCCTAAAAACGGAACATTGTTTTCACGTGCGTATTTTATTACATTTAACTTCCCTTCAATTCCTCTAATTCCAAATCCGCCCGGAACTACAACTCCGTCAACATCTCTCATGAGTTCTTTACATTTACCCCCGTCAAGACATTCTTCTGAATTAATCCATTTTATTTCTGTCTTAACATTATCTGCATAACCGGCATGTTTAATAGATTCAACAACCGATATATAAGCATCTGAAAGTTTTGTATATTTACCTGCTATTGCAATTTTTATTATCCCTTTCGGGTGATTAATTTTATCAACCAATTCCCTCCAGCCAGTTAAATCCGCTTTCCTGTCCGGAACCTGAAGGAGTTTAAGCACAACATCAGCAAATTTCTGGTCTTCAAGTGCAAGGGGAACCTCATAAATACTCTTCATATCTCTGCATTCAATAACCGCTTCTTTTGATACAGAGCAGAAAAGCGCAAGTTTTTCCTTTTCAGTTTTTGGAATAGGCTTAGATGTTCTGCAAACAAGGATTTCCGGCTGGAGCCCGTAGCTTCTTAAAACCTGTACGCTGTGCTGTGAAGGTTTGGTCTTTAGCTCACCCGAGGTCGGGAGATACGGAAGCAATGTACAATGTATGTTTATTGCATTTCCAATACCAGCCTCTGTCTTAAATTGGCGAACTGATTCAATAAACGGAAGCCCCTCAATATCGCCGATTGTTCCGCCGATTTCTATAATCTGAAAATCAGGTTTAAAGAACTTTTCTGCCTTTAGAAGTCTTGATTTAATCTCGTTAGTAATATGCGGAATAACCTGTACCGTTGCACCTAAATAATCCCCTCTGCGTTCTTTTTTGATAACTGTCTGATATACGCTTCCTGATGTAACATTACTGAGTTGTGAAAAATTCGTATCAATAAATCTTTCGTAATGTCCCAAATCCAAATCAGTTTCCGCCCCATCATCTGTTACGAAAACTTCTCCATGCTGAAACGGACTCATTGTTCCCGGATCAACATTTATATACGGGTCAAATTTTTGTATCGCAACAGAAAACCCTCTGGCTCTCAAAAGTTTACCTAAAGATGCGCCGATAATTCCTTTGCCTAAAGAACTAACAACACCGCCTGTTATAAAAATAAATTTTGTCATATAGTTGGACTCCTTAAAAAATCTCTCCCCCTCTCCTTGAGGAGAGGGCCGGGTGAGGTGTAAAACCTTTACCCCTTATAATAAAAGGGGCCAAAAAGCCCCTTGAAATTTTGCTTAATTAATTTTCGGAACTCTGAAAAACCCGTTTTCCTCATCAGGAGCGTTTTTCATTAATTCCTCTTTTGTCTGTTCATAATAGACTTCATCTTCTCGCATTACGTTTACAAAATCAATTGCGTGCGCCATCGGTTCAACATTAGAAGTGTCTACTTCATTCATTGCATCAACGTGTTTTAAAACATCGCCCAACTGCTTTGTAAACTTCTCTTTTTCTTCTTCCGTTAATTCCAAACGAGCCAATTTTGCTACATGTTCTACGTCTTTTATTGTAATCATAATTTTCCCACTCCAATATGGAGGTATATTATCATAAAAAAATTAATACGTAAATATTTTAGTTAAAGCTAGGTTTTACTCTGCTTTAAAATATTCTATCAACTTGTAAATAATGTCATGGTTTATCCGACATGCCCGTACGATAAAGTGAAGTCTGTAATCCTACACTAAGTCATTGTGAGAGCAATTAGCTCGAAGCAATCCAGCTGATTATTAACTATTATATTTTCAAAATAAAAAATTAAGAAAAAGCTGGATTCTTTCGGTTCTACCGAACCTCAGAATGACCGGAAAGTTTAACGCATAGGCCTGAAGTAGATTGGACGAAACCCAACATTAACATAGCGATATCTCATGAAGCATTATTTTCAAAACTTTTTGTGCAGCTGTAATGCCCGACTAACTGTCTTCCTAATCTTATTCCTATATGTTTGAAACAGGCAGACTTGTATGCCGATTTTCTTCCGCTTTACATTTACCCCCTTTTTTGTTACGATTTTAGGGCAAAAAAGAATTTTTATAGGGAGATGATAAATTGAAAACCAGAATGAAATCGAATAATTGCGGTGAATTAAATCTTAGCAATTTGAACCAGGAAGTTACTTTATCCGGCTGGGTTTCTACTGTTAGAGACTTAGGCGGGATTTTATTTATAGAATTAAGAGACAGAAGCGGATTTTTCCAGCTTGTTGCTAATCCGCAGATTAACCCTGATGTGCATAAAGCTTTTGAAAAGATTAGAAGCGAATATGTAATTATGGTAAAAGGCAAGGTTACTAAACGTCCTGAAGAAACTTATAACGAGAAATATCCTACAGGTCAGGTAGAAATGTATCCGGAATCTGTTGAAATTTTGGCAGAATCAAAAGTTTTGCCGTTTGTACTGGGTGACGAGAGTGTTTCAGAAGATATTAGATTAAAGTACAGATATTTAGATATCAGAAACGAAAAAATGTTGAATAACTTAAAGACTCGCCACAACATTGTTCAGGCAGTTCGTAATTATTTGAACAATCAGGATTTTCTAGAAGTTGAAACTCCTATATTAATAAAGACAACTCCGGAAGGCGCAAGAGATTATCTTGTACCTTCACGTGTTCAACCGGGGAAATTCTTTGCGCTTCCGCAATCTCCGCAAATCTTTAAGCAATTATTAATGGTAGGCGGGATTGAAAAATATTACCAGATTGCAAAATGTTTCCGTGATGAGGATTTAAGAGCCGACAGACAGCCTGAATTCACGCAGATTGATATGGAATTATCATTTGTTGAACAGCAAGATGTTATCAATGTTGTTGAGGGCTTGCTGGTAGATGCTTTTAAAGCTGCCGGAGTAGAGATTAAACCTCCATTTAAACAGATTCCGTGGCAGGAAGCTATGGACAGATTCGGCTCTGATAAACCGGATACAAGATTTGGTTTAGAGCTTTTTGATATCGGCGATATTATATTAGAATCTAATTTTGAGATTGTAAAAAATACGCTTCTAAACGGCGGAATCGTAAGAGGTATAAGAATTCCCGGCGGAGCTAAGTATTCAAGAAAAGATATTGATGATATTACAAAGCTTGCTGTTTCATTTGGTGCAAAAGCTTTGGCTAATATTATTTACTTGGAAGACGGTACTGCTAAATCTCCTGTACTTAAGTTTGTAACAGAAGAACAGGCAAAAGCTATTCAACAAAGAGCCGGAGCAGAAGCCGGAGATATTATATTCTTTGTGGCAGATAAACCGAAACTTGTTTACGATATTATGGGCAGATTGAGACTTCATTTCGGAAAATCTCTTAACCTGATTGATGAGAGCAAACATAACCTTCTCTGGGTAGTAGACTTCCCGATGTTTGAGTGGTCAGAAGAAGAAGGCAGATTTATGGCAATGCACCACCCGTTCACTTCTCCTAACTTAGAAGATTTGGATAAGTTGGACAGCGGCGACTTGGGTAATGTTAAATCAATTGCTTATGATATTGTATATAACGGAACAGAGCTTGGCGGAGGTTCGGTTAGAATCCACTCCAGCGAAGTTCAAAAGAAAATCTTCAAGGCATTAGGACTTACGGAAGAAGAAGCTGCCGAAAAATTCGGATTTATGGTCAATGCTCTTCAATACGGGACACCGCCGCATGCAGGACTTGCAATCGGTCTGGACAGGCTTGTAGCATTATTATGCAGGACTGATTCTATCCGTGATGTTATCGCATTCCCGAAAAACGCAAGCGCTAAAGACTTAATGAGCGATGCGCCGGGTGAGGCATCTCTGCAGCAGATGAGAGAATTGCATATCAAAAGTACTGTAAAACAATAGAAAATTTTTACATATTAAAAAAAGGACTTGCTGATAAAAAGGCAAGTCTTTTGCATAAAAGGAAATATAAAGGAATAACTGTTTTAAATCTAGCCGCTACCCCAATCAAATACTGAACTGATGGCATCATCTATTAAAGATTGGATAGATTGAATTTCTGTATTTATAGCTTCAAGCTCTGTTGATAAATCCTGGTTCTCAATGTCTAACCAGTCTTCTTTTTCGGAGATTCTGGCTTTTTCAGCTTCATACCAGGCAGTAACTTCTTCTCTGGCGCTTGAATCATTTCGTTCCTGCACTAATCCTGCTGTAATAAAGTATGTCAAAGATGTGCCGGTATCATAATTACCTTCATCATTAACAGTTTCAAGCTGGAAAGTTCCGCTTACAATTGCGTCGCTAATATAATCGTCATTGGTTTCCATTTCTTTATTATATTCAGTTGTCCAACCATTGGCAGCGGCAGCCTGGAATATCGGATAATAAAAATCAACGAGGCTTTGCAGCTGGTTAGTTGTTGCATCAGATGTATCAACAACTGTTTGTTCACCTGTTTTTTCTCCGGTCACTGTTTGTACATTATCAGCAGTGTATTCTGATGAGACTTTGTTACCATCAATAACAGTCTGAAATTGTTCAGCAGTATAACCCGGGAGAAATGCTGCTAAAATTGCAGGAATATTATCAGTAGAGAATGTGCCACCCTGACCTTTATTATTCATTGCGGAAGAGCCAAGCACGCTTGTGATGGCATTAGCATAAGTATCACTCATTACAACCTGGCCTTTGTAGTCAGTCAGTATCATTGAGTTTTCACTCTTCAATGCTTGTGTGCCGTTTGTTATAGCTAAAAAGTTACTACCATATCCCATCAAATAGTTATAATTAATCTTGTTATACTGCCCGTTAGCATAATAAGAAATTTGTTTGGACTGAAGTTTGCTCTGATATTCTCTGGACAGCTCACTTTGTTCTCTAGTTAATGCCATTTTTTCCATGGAATTAATAGAAATGCCATATTCACAGTCGGCTTTCCGGCTGGTCAATGTTAAAAGTCTAATTTGTGAGCAGGCTAATCCCATTTCTTGTTTCCTTTATTTTGTCCCTTTTACATGTTTATCGGCATTTTTAGCAAAAACTTTAGGTTTTTTAAGAAAAAATTTACAAATCTTTACATTCGGGCAATTTTGTTATCTTTCTGGTTTTATACATGTTAGAAGGACTAGTGTCAGGAGTTCGTATGACTACAATTAATTTGATTTCAAACCAGGGTAATCAACCGATTAGCACACAGTCAAATACTTCTCAAGTTAATTTCAGGGCTGCGTCAGCTGTCACCGAACAGAATGAAGTTGATACATTTATAAAAGAACGCGAAAAAGCTAAAAAAGACGCTAAGAAACAACAGAATTTGAATATGGGAATTCAAATCGGAGTACTTGCAGCATTATTAGCATCTGTCGGAATTATGGCATATACTTACTTCGGTAAAGGTACTGCAAAAACCCAATTTGCTAAGATTTCCGAAAAGCTGCCTTCTTTGAGTGATGATTGTGTTAACCCGAAGGTTAAGAATTTTATTGAAAAAACCATAAAAATTCTGGATGCTCCTAAGGATTTTCTCAAATATACAGGTGCAGACGCTCCGAGAATGGTATTATTCCACGGGCCTACAGGAACAGGTAAAACCTTTTCCGCTAAATTGATGGCAAAAGAGATGGGTGCAGAATATGGAGAAATTCAATTCTCAGACCTGTCATCAGAATACATCGGTAAAACAGCCGTAAATATCTCCCAGAAGTTTAAAGAAATTGCTAAGATGGCAAAGAAAAACCCCGACAAGAAATATGTTGTTACATTTAATGAAATCGATTCATTGATTAACAATGTTAACAAACTGGGCCCGAATAATCAGCATTTGGGCCAAAACAGAACCTCATTCCTGAACGGTTTAGACTCAATTAAAGATATTCCGAATTTAACGGTTATCGGAACAACTAACATTAACCCGAAAACTGCAAACCTTGATGCTGCAACATTAAGCAGACTTGGAAACATTTTTGAGATTGAAAAACCGATTCAAAATGAAATTAAATCTGCGATGAAATTCCACTTAGGAAAATCTGAGGCAGCAAAAGATTTAATCAAAAACGATGCAGAATTAGATAAGATTGCCGAGTTGATTAAACAGAAAAACGGAGCACAAAGAGATGTCGAAAATGTTGTAAAAACAGCAATTTCAGATTTTACTGTAAAGAATTTGGATAATCCGAATAAAAATACTGCTCAAATTACATCGGATTATTTATTGAATGCAATAAATAATAAAGAAACCTGGGCAGCAGGAATTGACTCAGGAGCTGCTAACCCGGCAAGCAGTATTACAGAAAACAAATTGATGGAAGCTTTCTGGAAATTTGTGGCTAAAGCAAACGGTGCAATATAAGAATAAGGAAAGAAAATGAACGGAATAAACAACAATATACAGTTTAAAGCAGATACAGCGGCAGTGCCATACGTTATGAGCTATAACAACCGCTATACCCCTCCAATGCCGGATAATGCAATGGATGATATGTTCATTATGCAGGCAATGGAACAGCAAAAAGCTCTCAAGAAAGAAAAGTCCAAAGAAAATTGGCAGAAAACAGGTGTAATAGCGCAGGTAGCACTTGCGGCTGCCTTTGTAACCATGGCTGTAACCTCTATTATTGGTCTTAAGAGGGGCGGATTAAACGGGCAGGAAATTTCGAAAAATGTTAAGCTTGTCTGGGATGATATTGCAAAAAAACAAGATTTCCCGAAGCTTACAGATGACTGCGTTAATCCAAAGGTGCGTGATTTTATTCAAAAAATGAAAAATCGCGGTGCTGTTAAAAAAGAAGTTCTGGAATATACCGGCATGAAAAATCCCGAACAGTGTATATTAATGTACGGACCTTCAGGTACGGGTAAAACTTTCAGCGGCCAGATATTAGCTAAAGAACTGGGTGCTGAATATACAAAAGTTCAATTTGCTGATGTTTCTTCTCCATATATCGGCCAAACATCTGTTGAAATAAAAAATGTTTTTAACCAGCTTCACGAAACAGCAATGAAAAATCCGGAGAAGAAATATGTTGTTTCATTTGATGAAATAGACGCTCTTTTAGTTCCGCGTGAAAAATGCGGAGCCAATAATCTTCATCTTGCTGAAAACAGAACTGCTTTTTTAAATGGTTTGGATTTAATTAAGGATTGCGAAAACTTAAAAATTATAGGTACAACTAACGTTAATCCGTCTTCCGGAAATCTGGATAAAGCTTCTTTAAGCCGGTTTAAGAATATGATTGAAATTGATCTGCCGAATACTACAGAGTTAAAAGCGGCTTTAAAATTCCAGCTTAGAGATTTGAAGGCTGTAAAAGATCATAATTTCTTTGAAAATAATACAAAAGAAATTGAAAATTTAGTTAAGGAATTGAAGAATAAGAAATATTCACAGCGTGATGTTGAAGATATTGCCAAAAAAGCTGTCGATGATTTTGGTATAGCAATAAATAACAGTTCAAATATAAAAGGTGAAAAATTTGATATTAAATATCTTGAAGAAGCAGTAAAATCAAAAGGAATGACAACCGGTGCAATCGGCGATGAAGTTGTACCTGCCTGGAGTAAGATTCCTGAGCCGACTCAGCAGATTCCGTTATCGGCACAGCTGCAGCGCAAAACAGCAAATTTATGGGATAAGATTAAAAGCTTTCTGCATATTGGAAATAAATAGTATATACGATTTTAAAACTTCGTTACAATGAAGCAATTTTTTGAAACAAAATTACTTTATATATATGTAAGGATTAAGTAAGACAAAACGGAGGCAAAAATCAAATTTTAAAAATCGGGAAAGTAAGCCGAAAGATGTATTGAGGCTGAACTTCAAAGATAAGTTTCTTTTTATACTCTCTCTTAATATCCTCGTGTTTATTTAATGTTTGCCATTCTCTCTTTGGCAAACTTTTTTTTATTAAAAGTTTTATATGAGCTATAATATATTGAAGGTGCAGATTTATGGTGTTAAAATATTTGAAAGCGAGGATTTTTATGAAAAAAGTTTTTTTAATAATCGCGATGTTTTTAATGCTTCCTGCCTTTGCAGATGTAATGCCTTATTATATGGAATCAATTCCAAAAGATGCTATCGGCATGTATCAGACAGGAGATAGTATTACTATTTTTTCTCACCCGGAAGCTAATTCGGAAGTCATAAAACAAATGAATTTTTCATACAAACCGGAAACAATGCCGGATAGCGTTTTTGCCCTGCTTTTGAACAATAAAAAACTCGGATTTTTATATGTTTCAGATATAGGAGATGAAGGCTGGGTTGAGGTTATTTATAACAAACAATCAGGAGCAAAGGGCTGGGTTAAAACTGAAGATAGGTTTCAATTTCTCCCGTGGCTTAGTTTTTATAATATGTATGGACGCAAATACGGGCTAAGGCTCTTAAAAGATACACCTGATGAGATTGAAGTTTTACACGCCAAAAGTGAAGATTTATCCCAAAATGTCGGGAAATTACGCTACGTGAAACAAATCCGGCTGACAGCGATTCGCGGAAACTGGGCTCTTGTATCAGTTGTGGATATTGATCAGTCTCCAAAGACTGGATATTTACGCTGGCGTAGTAATGAAGGCGTAATTTATGCTTTTCCGAATATAAAGTAATATAGGTGCTGAATATATTATAAGTTGTCATTGTGCAGGTATGTCCAATCGACAAAACTTAATTTTATTTATGTCGGCTATTGAAATAGGTGCGGGGTTGTTGTATCATGCAAAAAAAATGCAGCGATGCAAAATGGGGGAATTTAAAAGGAGTTTATTATGAAAGTTAATGCAGTAAATTTGTCTTATTCAAAAATGCATCTTAAAAGTACAAAACAGTACCAAAAATCGGAAACTCAGCCGGTAACAGAAAAATCGGCTGACAGTGTTTCTTTTAAAGGATTAAAAAATGCTGCTCGTGCGGGTTCTCTCTATGCTTTAGGCGGTGCATTCGTCGGTTTATTGTTTGCGCCGGGTTTAGGGGTTCTGGCAGGTGCTGCAACAATGGCAGGAATAGTCGGTGCTGTTGGAGCTGTAGCGGGACTTATGCATAGTGATAAGCATAATATATTTAAACAATAAAACACTTGTATTATCGGAATGCACAGCAGTAAAACGTACGTTGCAAAAATATATTTACCACAAAATATATTTACCCCCGCCCTCTTGAAAATAATGTAAATTTTTTGTAATATATACTTATATAAGAAGAGGTATTTTATAAATGTTCGAACGTTTTACTGAAAAGGCTATAAAGGTTATTATGCTTGCTCAAGAAGAAGCAAGAAGACTTGGGCATAACTTTGTCGGAACAGAGCAGATATTACTTGGTCTAATCGGCGAAGGAACAGGTATTGCCGCTAAAACTCTTAAATCTATGGGGGTTAATCTTAAAGATGCAAGAGTTGAAGTTGAAAAAATTATCGGACGCGGCTCCGGTTTTGTTGCAGTAGAAATTCCGTTTACACCAAGAGCAAAGAGAGTGTTGGAATTGTCCTGGGATGAAGCTAGACAGTTAGGTCATAATTATATAGGTACCGAACACCTTCTGTTAGGTTTGATAAGAGAAGGCGAAGGGGTTGCAGCCAGAGTTTTAGAGAATCTTGGCGTGGACTTAAACAAGGTGAGAAGCAATGTTGTAAAAATGCTGGGTGATTCAAAACCGCAGACAGCTTCATCAGGAGTCGGCTCGTCTTCATCATCTTCCAGTTCCTCTGCAAGCAAAGTTAAAACACCAAGCTTAGATGAATTTGGTACTGACTTAACACTTGCAGCGTCAGAATTAAGACTTGACCCTGTAGTAGGCCGTGAAAAAGAAATTGAACGTGTTATTCAAATTCTTGCAAGAAGAACTAAAAATAACCCTGTTCTTTTGGGCGAACCGGGTGTTGGTAAGACAGCAGTTGCCGAAGGACTTGCGATTAGAATAGTTAATAACGAAGTTCCTGATATTCTGGAAAATAAAAAGATTATCCAGCTTGATATGGGACTTTTGATTGCAGGAACTAAATACCGTGGTGAATTTGAAGAACGCTTAAAGAAGATTATGGACGAAATCCGTCAGGCAGGAAATGTAATTCTTGTTATTGATGAAATGCATACTCTTATCGGAGCAGGTGCCGCAGAAGGCGCAATTGATGCGGCAAATATCCTGAAGCCGGCTCTTTCAAGAGGTGAAATTCAGGTTATCGGTGCCACAACATCAGATGAGTACAGGAAATATATCGAAAAAGACTCTGCTCTTGAAAGAAGATTTCAGCCGGTAATTATTGAAGAGCCTTCCATTGATGAAACAATCGAGATTATAAGAGGGCTTAAGCCTAAATATGAAGAGCATCATAACTTAATAATTTCTGATGATGCAATCGTTGCGGCTACAAAATTATCAAGCAAATATATAAACGACAGATTTTTACCTGATAAAGCGATTGACGTAATTGACGAAGCCAGCTCAAAGGTCAGATTAAAAGTCTGCACGCTTTCTCCGGAAGGTAAAGAGCTTGAAAAAGAGCTTAAAGAAATTATCAGAGAAAAAGAAGATGCTATCAGAAATCAGGAATTTGAACGGGCATCAGCACTCCGTGATGATGAAGCTAATATGAAAGATAGAATTCGCGAGGTTTCAGAAGAATGGAGACGGCAGAATGACGCTAACAAGCCGACTGTAACAGAAGAAGATGTTGCGGAAGTTGTTGCGACTATGACCGGTGTTCCTGTAACAAAATTAACAGAAGGCGAATCCGAAAGATTATTAAAACTTGAAGAAACTCTTCATAACAGAGTTATCGGACAGAGTGATGCAGTTACCGCTATTTCTAAAGCAATAAGACGTGCAAGAGTCGGCTTAAAATCACCTAATAGACCAATCGGAAGCTTTATTTTCTGCGGACCTACTGGTGTTGGTAAAACAGAACTTGCAAAAGCATTAGCAGAAGCAATATTCGGAAGCGAAGATAATATGATAAGGGTAGATATGTCAGAATTTATGGAAAAACATTCTACTGCAAAACTTATCGGCTCTCCTCCGGGGTATGTCGGCTATGATGACGGAGGCCATCTGTCTGAATTAGTCAGGAAAAAGCCTTATTCGGTTATTCTTTTTGATGAAATTGAAAAGGCACACCCTGATGTATTTAATATCATGCTCCAAATCCTTGATGACGGGCGTTTAACAGATGCCAAAGGACGTCATATTAATTTCAAAAACACGGTAATTATTATGACTTCAAATGTCGGAGCAAGCATGATTACAACTCAAGGCCGTTTAGGCTTCTCTGCTGCGGATGATGCGAAGAAAGATAAATATGAAAAACTCAAAGAAACAGTTAATGAAGAGTTGAAAAAGGCATTCAGACCTGAATTCCTTAACCGTATCGATGATATTATCGTATTCTCACACTTGAGCAAGGAAGAAATCAGAGAAATCGTTGATTTGATGATGAAAGACCTGTTTAAACGTCTTTCAGAGCGCGAATTGTCAATTGAGGTTACAGACGAGGTTAAGGATTATCTTGCAAAAGACGGTTACAGCGAAGCGTATGGTGCAAGACCGCTAAGAAGATTAATCCAGAAAAAGATAGAAGATCAGCTTGCTGAAGAAATCTTAACAAATGCTTACCAGCCGGGGGATACAATTCTTCTAAAGCTGGTTGACGATAAAATTGTTTTTGAGAAAAAAGAAGGCTCAAAAGCAGAAGTATAAGATTAAATCGAGCGGGGGGCGTTTTTGAAAAAACGCCCCCCGCTTTACTTTTAACATATGTTTTGAGTATAATTAATACAAAGATAGGAGGGGGATATATGAATCTGGATAAAGTAAAAATAACCGATCCTGAGGTTGCAGGATATATAGAAGAAGAGTTAGAGAGACAGCAGAACACTATTGAGCTTATTGCAAGTGAAAATTTTACCTCTCCGGCTGTAATGCAGGCTTGCGGAAGTGTTTTGACTAATAAGTACGCAGAAGGAAAACCACATAAACGTTATTACAACGGATGTGAGGTTGTGGATAAGATTGAAGAGCTTGCGCAAAAAAGGGCTTGTAAATTATTTAACATGGCTCATGCAAATGTTCAGCCACATTCAGGCGCGCAGGCAAATATGGCTGTATTTTCAGCATTTCTTAAATGCGGAGATAGGGTTCTTGGTATGGATCTATCTAACGGCGGACACTTAAGCCACGGTTCTCCGGTTAATTTTTCAGGAATGTATTTTGATGTAAAAAGCTACGGCGTCGATGAGAATGGAAACATAGACTATGGTGATGTTAGAAAAATGGCATTAGAGCACAAACCTAAGCTTATCATCTGCGGCGCAAGCAATTATTCAAAAATCATTGATTTTAAAAAGTTTAGAGAAATAGCAGATGAAGTCGGCGCAATATTGCTTGCCGATATCGCTCATATTGCAGGGCTTGTTGCAGGCGGAGTTCACCCCTCACCTGCAGGTTATGCGCAAATTGTTACAACAACAACCCATAAAACCCTAAGAGGCCCGAGAGGCGGAATTATTATGTGTGATGAAGAATATGCTCAAGCAATAGATAAGGCTGTTTTCCCCGGGATTCAGGGCGGGCCTTTAGAGCATATTATTGCAGGAAAAGCGGTTGCTCTAAAAGAAGCACTCTCACCGGAATTCAAAGAATACGCAAAACAGATTGTCAAAAATGCAAAAGCAATGGCTCAAGGGCTTATTGATAACGGGATGGAAATCGTAGGCGGAATGACAGAAAACCATCTTATGACGCTTGATTTAAGAAAAACTGGCAAGACCGGAAAAGATATGGCAAATGTGCTTGAAAGAGTCGGAATCACTGCAAACAAAAATACGGTTCCAAATGACCCGCAGAGTCCTTTTGTAACAAGCGGTATAAGGTTAGGTGCAGCAGCAATGACAACAAGAGGATTCAAAGAAGATGATATGAAAGAAACCGCAAGGATTATTGCGGAAGCTATCAAAAATTCCGATAACGAAGAAAAACTTGCACAATTAAGACAAGATTCTCTTAAACTGTGCAAAAAATACCCTTTATATTAAATATTTATAAATAATTGAAAAAGGGATTGGATAAAAATCCAATCCCTTTTATTATTGCTTGTAAAACAAAAAACATAAAATTCTAAAATCGTTGTAAATACAACAGAAATGTTGTTTAACATGGGTTATACTAAAAATGTAAAAAGTTGAAGTTCAAAAAAAGGAGATATGATTATGACAACACAGCAAGAAGAAAATTTAATTAATTTATTAGATGGTTATGTAGAAAAAGGCGGCCATCATTTAAATGTAAATGTATTTAACAGAGATACTTTAATTGATGCTCAAAAACATCCTGAGAAATATCCGCAGCTAACAGTAAGGGTATCAGGTTATGCTGTTAACTTTATTAAGTTAACTAAAGAACAGCAGGACGATGTAATTTCAAGAACATTCCACAGTTCTCTTGCTGGGTAAGACCGAAAGACGATGAGGATTCATCCTTTCTGGTATTATCTATCTTCGACCAAATAACACAATGCCTATGGGTGCTTGGATTAAAGCACCCTTTTATATTTTCAGAATTTTAGTGTTCATTTGGCTAGTATTTCAGAAAGTCAGTCAAAGTCTTTTATTGAAAGTATTTCTCTGCAAATATTTTCGTCAAACCCCGGCTCTGATATTGCATTTTCGATTTTTGTTTTATCAAAACTCGAATTTACTAAAATTGTAGATTGTAGTTTCTACCACAACATTGTAGAGCATAACACCACACTATGTATTACAACATTTGTGCTGGCTTTAAACGAATCGGTTCCGCTACTGAACTGTAGCAGCTAATCAATCATTTATATTTTAAATTTTATTTTTACAGCATTTGGCGGTTTTTTAGTTTTTCAAATGTATTATACTTTCTATGTAAGATTTATTATGTTTCAAATTATTGCACAATATCTGGAATACTTAGAACTGGAAAAAGGGCTGTCACAGAATACGCTTGACGCTTATAGACGTGATTTGTCTGAATTTGCGCTTAATAATGATAATATCAATTTAATAGATAGAATGAAAATCAATTCTCATATAAAATCTTTGAGAGAAAAAAATTTATCCTCAACAAGTATTATAAGAAAGATTGCATCCATACGCGGATTTTTTAAATGGGCTTTCTCTACAGGCATAATTTCCAAAAATCCGGCATCGACTCTAGAACAGCCCAAAACGCCGCAAAGATTACCCAAAGTTGTTTCAATTAAAGAAATAGAAGATATGCTTCATAATAATTTAACCCCGCTT
>CALUQF010000033.1 GCA_944322835.1 Candidatus Gastranaerophilales bacterium
TAATCTTGGTATTTTACCAATGTGTTCCGACCAAATGTCTGCGTGCGTGTGTAAATATAACTGCCCAGCTTGCGGGCTTAGTTTTGAGGAACACTTGTAGTTTTTATACAATCTTGGTATTTTACCAATGTGTTCCGACCAAATGTCTACGTGCGTAGCACAAAAAAAAGAGCCTAATCGGCTCTTGGAATTAAGAATAGCTGGAAGTATGAAAAAGATTTAATATATTTATATTTAACAGAAATTAAGAGTTGAAATCTATTACCTGCCAAGCTAGTATTATTGTTAGCTGCTTAGGCAATTGATAAACAAAACAGCGGACACTTAAAAATAGCGTCCGCTGTTTATAATAATTCTTAATTTCTCAATATTATAGCATATTTTCAATGCTGGCTGTCATTTCTTCTGTGTATTTTGCAAGTGCTTCTGCAGAGATTTCTACTGTATCCTGTATTAATGAGCCGGCAATATAGCTTGTCTGCTGTGACATACTCATAAGCTTAGATACATATTGTCCCTGTACTTCCGGGGTTAATGCACTTCCATAGCCTACTGAACTTACATCCATAATAATATCCTCTTCTAATTTGTGATATCTATATGATAACACTATTTATATAATTATGCAATACAACATATATTATTTAATTTTAAAAGAGACATTTGCAACAGCTGTAACTTTTTTATCAATAGAGGTTGTATCATTTATTCCCATATCAGACACATTTGTTGAATCTACAGGAGTTATCTGATAAACACCCATTCTTACAGATTGGATTTTTCCAACTGAATTGCCGCTTGGTTTTAACATTGAAGCTGCTCTATTTTTAGCATCTTGTGAAGCTTTTTCAAGCAATGTAACTTTAAGTTCAGGAAGTTTTGAATAGTCATATGAAGCTGGATTTACATTAATATCGACTCCTTTATTAATAAGCCCTGTTATATCATTTGATATTTCTTTAATAACTTCTACATTGTCAGAGCTTATTTTCATTGGCTGATATAGATTATAAGAGTCTTGAATATCTGTATAAGCTCCGGTTTTGGGATCTCGTTTATATGTATAATATCCGTTAATTGTTTTTCTTTCAATATTTTTTATCTGTTTTGATGCAAGATAATCTTCGACAGTTTTTAGCTGTGTTTGCAAAGCGCTGTAAGCAGTTTGTTTAGTCGGGCGTTTGATAACGATATCAAAATTTAAAGTCCCGGAATCGGATTTAACTATCTCATAAGCTGAACCTGTAACGGAAATTTCATTTTTGGACACTGTTGATGATATCATCTGTGTTGAAATTACAATCGCAATTGACACCAAAAGGCCTAATGAAATAATCTGTAGTTTTTCAATTCTTTCTATCATACTAACTCCCTTCTTTTAATTTGCGTAAATCTGCAAGATACTCTGCATTATTAACAAAACTTTCAATACGTTTATAAATTATGTTTAAAAATTGTCTTAAGTTTATTTCTCCGTTAATGAGCTGCTTATTTCTTTTTGCGATTTGCCTGTTTTTATACCAACGGTTTATAGGATTGGAAATCTCAGAGGATGTATAATATTCCTTAGGTTCAAAAGCCCGGATTCTAAGTAATTCATTAAACGGTTGTTTGAATCCGTCTTGTTCACGGCCTTCATTATTTTCAATAACAAGAAATCCCTGTTTGCCGTTAATTTTTCTATCCGGTTTTAGTATTACATTATAGTATTCATTGTTATCTGCGCGTTTTTTTAGTTGTATAAGTTTTCTGTAAAATTCGTGCATATTATTTTCATAAATAGGGGTGTTTTTATTTTGCGGGAAGTATTTCGATTGTTTAAGAGCAGAAAAACTTCCTTGTTTTATAATAAGCCGTTGAAAACTTACTTGCGGGGTGCCTGTATTAACTGATTGTATATTCATAATTTAACCTTTACTTTTACACATTTCCTGTTGAGCTGTTTCTATCATCTTCCAACTGTTTAAGCTGTTTTGCATCAACTTTTTCATCCGTTGTTGAGTAGTTGTTGATAGTTGTTATTTCGATATCGACATTGACGTCTGCATCAACCATTTCGATTTCAGACTTATCGAACTCTTTTATTTTACCATCTTCAAATTTTACTGCAACCGAATTGTTAAGAAATTGTATAAAACAAACTTTTCCGAGTCCAATCGGGGTCATAACAGTTGAGCCTACAGGAGGCATACCTTTAGCAGCTTCTATGTAGTTTGAATATTCATAAGTAAGGCAGCACAATAAGCGTCCGCAGGTGCCGGAAATTTTAGACGGGGCAATCGGCATTCCCTGGTCTTTGGCTAATTTTACATTTATAGATTCAAATTTTCTTAAATAACTGGAGCAGCAGAAGGGTTTTCCGCAAATGCCGCAGCCGTCCATTATTGAAGATTCATCACGTACACCAATATGGCGTAAATCTATTCTCATACGTTTAAAGACCTGAGTTAAATCCTTTAAAAGTTCTCTAAAGTCTACACGTTCCGGGGCTGTATAGTAAAAAGATATCTTTCTTCTGTCAAAAGTTATTCTGCATTGAACTAGATTCATATTCAGGTTATGTTTTTTGACCAAGTCTTTACATTTGAAAAACGAAGTAACTTCTTCTTTTTTCAGCTCTTCATAAATCATCATATCTTCCTGGGTCATAATACGCACAAATTCAAACGGTTCCGGAGTTTTATCAGAATCTTCAAAGCGCTTTGAGATACATTTACATAATAAAAATGCTTTTAAGACCTCTTCCCCTTTTTCAGTTCTGGCAATAATCAGTTGACCGTCATCTAAGTTAACATTGTCCGGACATTTTAGAGGAACGAAAGTATTTTTTAAATATTTTACGCCATATTTAATCATAGCTTTCTTCCTTCTTTAATTTGCGGTTCATAAGTTTTGACAAAACTTCTTCCGGTGTAATATCGGTATAAACAGCTTCATAAATCGCATTTGAAACCGGTACTTCTACATTTAGTTTTTGAGCAAGGTCGCATACAGCTTTTGATGTTTTAACTCCTTCTGCAACAGAGCCGAGTTCTTTTAAGATGTCATCAATTTTCTTACCCTTCCCGAGCATGGCGCCTACCGTATAATTTCTGGACATAGGGCTTGAGCAGGTTGCGATTAAATCTCCCATTCCGGATAGGCCGTATAATGTTGACGGGTTCGCCCCGAGTTTAACGGAAAGCCTTACAATCTCGGCCATACCGCGCGTTAAAAGAGTTCCCATACAATTATCGCCTAATTCCATTGCATGTGCAAATCCCGAGGCTATTGCTATAACATTTTTTAAGCTTCCTCCAAGTTCTACACCTATTACGTCAGAATTTGTATATAATCTAAATTTACCTGGTACATTGCAGGCTTTTTGGACAAATTCTGCAGTTTCAATATCTTCACAAGCTACAGATGCTGCAGTTGGTTTGCCGAGTAAAACTTCTTTTGCAAGGGTAGGACCGGATAAAATTACAACCTTTTGCTCTGGTAGAACATCTTTGATAACTTCTGACATTCTCATGAGTGTATTTAATTCCAGCCCCTTTGATGCATTGACAAGAGGTTGATCTGGTTTTATTCCGGCATCTTTTAACTGTTCACATACGCTTCTGACGCCTGAGGTTGCTACTACTGAAAGTATTATATCAGCGCCTTCGATTGCCGATTTTATGTCGGATGTAAATACTACTTTCTTATCTAACTGCACTTCCAGAGGCTTTGAACAGTGTTTATTGATGATTAAATCTTCATTCAAATCGCATTCTCTTCCCCAGATTGTTATATCTTCAAAATTATCGTTTAAAAGCCAGGCTAATGTTAATCCCCAGCAGCCCGGGCCCAGTACAGTTAATTTCATTTATTTTTCCTTATCTTATTCTCAAGTTCCATTATACACTAATAATTTGTAAATATTTGTAAAAATGGAGCAATTTTTTTCATGAAAAAAACTTTTTATAAATAAGGGATATTAAAGAGTATGACAATAACTGTTGATAAAGTACAGGAAATTAAAAACAATAATAAAGTTTCAAATAACGTAACGTCAGTAAAAGAGGAGCCGGTCTTTAATTATGAACAGCAGGCTCCGGCTGACAGTATTGTTACCAAAAGAATGTGGAGCGAAAATACAAAAAGTCTTTTATTTGATGCAGTGCAGGATATGGGTATAAAAAACTATACTCCTTCTATTCTAAAAGATAATAATACTGCAATAGAAAAAGCTCAAAAGCATTTAATTGATT
Organism: Candidatus Gastranaerophilales bacterium; assembly: GCA_944322835.1. Classification (GTDB taxonomy): domain Bacteria; phylum Cyanobacteriota; class Vampirovibrionia; order Gastranaerophilales; family Gastranaerophilaceae; genus CAG-196. Next base: position 4,236 of record CALUQF010000033.1, read on the forward strand.
TGATGAAGTATTACGAAGGGGATAGAAATTATTATTATGAAGCCTTTACTGCGCCATATAAAGATAAGTTTGGTAATACAACAAGCGGATTTGGTGAACTTTCCAACAAATACATGACACAGGAAAAAGCTTATGAAAACTTGTGTAAAAATTTAAAAAGCTATACAAATGAAGTTAGAAATTTTTTAAATAACAAGATTGGTAAAAATACTTATGAACAACTTCCAAACTCAATAAAAGAAGGGTTAATTGATCTTTGTTATAACAAGGGGCTGGGAAAAATTAGCGGTAATAAAGATTTGATAAATGCAGTAAAAGAAAATGATTATTCAAAAATTATTTCAAATTTGGTTTATTTATATTCCGGGAAAACAGGTGCTGATAAGAAAGAAGATGCCGGATTATACAGAAGGAGTTTAAATCGTGCAATATTAGCTGCCAGAGATTTAAATGGCAAAGAATTAAACGAGGCAAAACTAGAGATTGAGAAAATATACAATAAAGCTGTAGAATGTCATAAACAAAACAATGAATCTTTAACAGAATTAAATAAAATATATGAACAGTTTAAGTATGGAAAAATTTCCACTCCTGCTGTTTCTGCAGAGTCCTTTAAAGTAACAATCGGAGAAAACTTTAAAGGGAAGGGGTTGTGGGGTGTTGCACAGGCCCTGTACAAATCTTTAGGAAATCCTGAAATAAGTTTTCAAGATTTTTATAAAAAAGTTATAAAGCTAAACGGTGATTCTGCTGAAATTAAAATAGGTCAAGATTTCAAGGTGCCGTATCTTAAATCAGTGTCTGCCGGTAATTCTGTAAATAATATAGCTCCGGTTGATACGCAAGTTGTAAAAACCGTTAATAAAGACGAAAAAGAAAAGAAGCCGGAAAAGGCGGAAGAACAAATTACAGAAAAACCGGGTTTCCTTAAAAGAGCCTGGAGAAAGATTAAGTCAATTTTAAATAAGTTTGGAAATTGGATTAAAAATCTGTTTAGCAGTAAGAATGAAGAACTGGTAATTAATTCGCAGCCGGCTGCAGAACTTACTCCTTTTGAAAAACTTGTCCGCGATGGTAAAAGTGTTCAGGATGGGGAGTTTCAAATAATCACGATGGATTATGAAGTTAAAAAAGGTGATAATCTTTGGAGACTTTCCAGAGAGTATAATACATCCGAAGAGATTATATGCAATGATAATAATATAAAAAATAAAAATAATATAAGTGAAGGCCAAATTTTAAAGATTCAAAAACTTGGCTATAAAGTTGAAAAAGGTGACAATCTGTATCAAATTGCCAAGAAGTTTGGTCTTACTGTAGAAATTTTAAAAGATTTGAATAATATTGAAGATGTAAATGTGATAAAAGCCGGACAAATGCTCGAAATCCCAGGATTCATATATAATGTAAAACCTAAAGATACTCTGTTTGGTATTTCAAAACAGGTTGGCGTAAGTATTGATGATTTGAAAAAAATTAACGGCCTGGCCTCGGATTCAATTGTTCCAAATCAGAAGATAAAAATTGTTTATAATGATTCAGACTTTGCTGTTTCTGCCGATAAGAAAAAAGTTTGTTATGACTCAAAAACTAATACGAAAAAAGAAGTTATTGATATGGCAGGAACCGCAAACTTGGCCAACCGTCCTTTATTGCAGAAAAAAAGAAAAATTAATGGACAGGTTATGGCTACAAGGCACGTATTTAATCCGACAAAGCAAGGCAGCCTATCCGGGAAAACAATTATTGTTAATGCCGGACACGGTTATTCACAGGCCGGAACAGATTGCGGAGCCTTAGGTATCGGCAAAGTCGAGGATGAATGGCTTATAAATTATGATAACGCAATGCGATTAAAAGACAGGTTATGCGCAAAAGGAGCAAAGGTAATCTTTTTGCAAGGACATGTTAACGTTGTTACAAGAGAAATTCCTAAAGCCGAAAACAAGGCAGACATGTTTATATCTGTTCATGTAAATTCTTGTGCTAAAAATACTCAAGATAGAACTCAAATTTACACTTATAATAAAGATAGCGCTGTAAATAATAAAAGTAAAAAACTTTCAGGTTTAATGGAAAAGAGTTTTGACAGCTGGATTCCTAAGCACGAAAAAATTAATGATAAAGATAAATTTATACTTAAACAAGATGATAAAAGAGTTCAGGATTATGCTCAATCAATGGAAGCAAACTATGCCGTAGTAAGGACCGCAGAATCCTCACAGAAAATTCCTTCCGTATTATGGGAAGTTGCATTTATGATTTCGCCTAAAGGCAGAGAAAGAATGAGCAATCCGTCTCTTATGAACAGTTACTCTGATATTATGGTTCAATCTGTTGAAGAGTATTTTAAAGCTTAGAAAAACTGTTGAGAGCTCTTCTTAAGACTCCGCAATTGCGTCTTAAAGCTTCTTCCGCCTGTTTCTTATCCAAGTCACACATTAGCATCATAATTGCAGTCTTAACACTCCAATCACATTCAAGAAGTGTTTGCAGCGCTTTAGAATTATTTACCCCCGCGATTTCTGCAACAATTCTTATTGCTCTGTCTTTAAGTTTTTCATTTGTCGGCATTAAATCTATCATAAAATTCTCATAAGTTTTGCCGATTTTAATCATAGCGCCGGTTGAGAGCATATTAAGCACCATTTTCTGAACAGAGCCGGCTTTCATTCGGCTTGATCCTGCAATAACTTCCGGGCCTACTTCTACGCAAATACCGAGCCCTGCATCTTCCAGAATCAGAGCTTCGTGGTTGCAGGTAAGAGCGATTGTTCTGCAATTTACTTTATCCGCTTGATTTAGAACTCCTAACAAGTATTTTGGATTTCCGCTTGCGGAGATTACAACACAAACATCCTGATCCGTGAGGCATTGCGCGTCTTTTACCCCCTCATCATAATTATCTTCGGCACCTTCTGCCGCATTTCTTATTGCTTTATCACCTCCGGCAATAATTCCCGTTACCATATCCGAAGGCACGCCAAATGTCGGCGGACATTCCGAAGCATCAAGAATTCCTATTCTGCCGGAAGTGCCTGCGCCAAAATAGTACAGTTTACCTCCTACAAGAAACTGTTTGGCAATCATATCGACCGCTTTTGCAATATTCGGAAGCTCGTCTTCTATTGCAAGTGCGACAAGTTTATCTTCCTCATTAATTTTTCTTACGATATCGATTGTAGATAATAAATCGATATTTTTTGTGTTTTCATTCCTGTACTCTGTAATAACTTCACTCATCGCACACACTCCTTTTCTATTATCACACACTTTTTTAAATTATTTTAAATTAAATTTTATTTAATAAATTAGCCATTTCTATTGCAGATTTTGCAGCGTCAGAACCTTTATTACCGGCTTTTGTTCCGGCTCTTTCTATGGCTTGTTCTATATTATCTGTTGTTAAAACGCCAAAAATTACAGGAACTTCTGTTTCTAAGCTTACTGCTGCAATCCCTTTTGAAACTTCGGCGCAAACATAATCATAATGTGATGTTGAACCTTTGATAACAGCACCCAAAGCAATAACTGCATTATATTTTCCTGACTTAGCGCATTTTTTTGCTATAACAGGTATTTCAAAAGCTCCCGGACACCAAACTACATCAATATTTTCTTCTTTAACTCCGTGTCGTTTTAATTCATCCAGCGCTCCCGATAATAGTTTTGAACTTATGAATTCATTAAAACGCGATACAATTATACAAAATTTTTCGTCTGTGACAGTTAATAGACCTTCAATAATTGACATTTACTTTCTCCTTAAAATAATCTCTATATCTATTATACATTATTTTTCGGAAAAGGATATAAATTATTTACAAAATTTAAGTTTACCATTTTCAACTTTCCAATTGTCAGTAAGCCTGAAAACCCTAAAAGTGCCGTGTTCGCCCTTGCCGGCATTCTTTCTGCCGTGATATACACCCCAGTCGAGGTTATCTGTTTCGTCAGCATATGCCTGTCCATTTCCGTTTGTAATAGAAATGTGTCCGGGTTCTTCTGCTTTATATTTATTGTCAGGTATCCAGACGACAATATAGCCTGCCGGGAGATTTGGTAAATCGCTGCTGTTTATCTGGCGGGCACTGTTGCCGGATTTTATGTACTTAACTTCTTCAAACATTTCAGGATGTCTTTCAAACCATCCGACTGTTGCTCTTGGTTTACTTTCTTTTAAATCAGAATCATCAATGCCGGCTTTTCTAATAGCATCTCTAAAACCGGTCATACAATAACCGCTGGTATTCATCTGTTTTGCTGTGTTTTGAGCATATTTAGCCAGCACAGACGAGGCTTGGGAAGTATTTGTTGTATTAACTCCTTTGTCAGGAATTTTATCATAGATATTACCGGCAAAACCTCTTCTAATAGCTGATTTTCTGGAATATGTCATATCATTATCCATAGGAGAAGCTAAAAGGTTTTTCTCCGGAACATTGCCTAGTGCCACATGCGGAGATTTAGACGCAAGGTATTCTTTTTTAAATAAAAATTCAGCATCTTTTATAATTTGTGCATAATTATTTTTCATCTTATCAGATTCTGAAGAATTAATTCCGTCTGCAAAGTTAATACTGGAATCTTTTGATTTTATAGCATTTTTGAGTTTTGATATATGTGATAAAATCATGTCAATATCTTTTTGTGTAAGAGAATCTGCTTCTTGAGCTGTCAATCCGAATTCAAAACCTATTTCGCCGTGCTGAACGGCTAAAATTAATAGTTGTTTTGAGTTTTGTTCAATTTTTTTATTTTTCTTAAGACTTTCTTTTAATACAGCAAGTTCATCGCTCTGGTCTTTTAAATCCGTATAGCCATACATTCCGGGCATAAAAGCAATAGAACCTAAAGGGCCATTGTTGTCCATTGGTTTAAAATTTTGAATAATTCTTTTATCTTGACTTTTCCTTACAGCTTGGTTTCTTTTTGCAGAATCTTCTTTAATATTGTATTTTTCAAGATATTTATGTATATTTCTTGTATATTCAAGTGCTTCCGGCTCCATAGTACCGTCTTTAATGCAGGCACCCCTGCCATTCCAGAAATAGCAAAGTGCGTCTTCATCTGTTACCTGATTTATGAATGGTCTGGTATTATAAGTTTTTTCAAGATGTCCGTTTTTCATCTCCCAGCCGTCGATAGTTACGATGCTGTCTCTAGCTGCTTCTATACCTTTTTGATAACTTTTATTATTCTTAATAATTCTGTTATTTTGTGCTAAAACAACCATCGTAGCAAGAGCTGCATTTTCCATGTCGTATAATTGAGAGCCCTCTGTTAGCCCAAGTTTTTTAAATTTATCTGCAATCCATTCATCACGTTTCTGCATTTCAAATTTTATTTGTGTCGGGCCGTATGACCAGTCATGCAATGGTGTATCCGGAAGAACTCTGCCGGCTTCGTATTTTCCGCTGCGGTACATACCGCCGTTATTCCCAAAATTAGTTTCCTGTTCGGCAATTGCCATTGCAAGTTTTGCTAACTTGTTATATGTATCATTGTCCAGGCCGAGTTTTGCCATTAAATCCTGTTTATGAACTTCTAATGCTTTTGCAAACTCCTTGGCATTTTCGCTCGCATCAGAAGGCAGAGAAATCTGTATTGGGACAGCTTCTGTAATTCTTGAGTTTTCTGAATTCGGTGTATCTCCTTGCTTTACAAGCTCTCTTACCCTGCCTCTTTTAGGGTCTTGAAATTCTTTTACGACCTTCCCATCATTATAGTAGTATACAGTTTCAATGATTTTGCCGGATTTATCTCTTCTATATACAAGGCTTTTTACTCCAGCTTGTTTGTATATAGGATTATTTAAAGTTTCTTTAGCCGAATCTGTTGGACTGGATGTTTGTGCTGTACTGTTGTTGTTTAGCTCCATTGCAGCTCTTATTTTTTGTGCAGTCTTATCTATCCACTCGTCAAGCTCACCGATATCGTAGGTTTTCATATAGTTGCTATAATATATTCCTGTTAAACCTATATTTTTTGCCTGCGCAACAAGTTTTTTACAGATATAGGTTTTAACATCATTGATATCAAGCCCGTACTCATCATTAATATCTTTAGCTAAAGAATTTTTAGTCAGATTTTTATATTCAGATACAACAAATGCTGCGTTTTCGGCTGTTATCTGATTGAGCAGCTGCTTTGTATTGTCGGAATTCGAAAGACCGCTTATCTGTTTATATAAATCCGATGCTAACTTTTTGCTGTTATTTTTTATGTCTTTTGTATTTTTTTGTGTTTGAATATATTTTTTGTTGGTTAAGACGTCATTGATTGCCGGATTTTGCTTTTTTTCTGCTTCAAAAAGTTTGGATTGGGCGTTATTAATCCATTCTAGAAGTTTATTGGCGTCTTTGATATTCATATAATCGCCGTAATAGATGCCGTTAAGTTTTAGCTCTTGTGCACGTTTTGCAAGGTGCCAGCAAATTTTATTTTTGATAATACTTAGCCCCTTATCGCCATTATTAATTAAATCTTTAGCAAGGCTTCTTCCAGTGTTTTGATTGTATATAGATAATACAAAAGTTACATTTTTACTGTTGATATTATTTAAAACTGTATTTTTAGGACTTGCCCCGTTCTTTTTTAGCGCTGTAACAATATTTGTCGCATCCTGTTTAAGCTTATTTGCGGCATTTTCGTCTCCAGGGTTTACTTTAGTTTGTTGTTTGGGTGAAGCTGATTTTGCTTTTGCTTTTGCAGCTTTAGCTTTTCTAATTTTCCGGTAGGTACTGTTTATGTCCTGCGCGTTGGTTGCGTAGCTGCCATCTTCTATCATGGCGTTAATTTGTTCTTGAAAATCTCCGGGGAGGGCAATCATATCACCACTTTTGAAACCATATCTGTAATACATGCCGTCTTTTATAGCTTGAGCCTTAATTTTTGTTGCAAAATTTCTTGCCTCTGCTCCTGTAAGTCCCAGCTTTTCCGAAATAATTTCAGGTGTATCGCCTGGCTGAATTATATATGGAGTTTTTGTTTTGTTCTGCTGGCAGCTTGATAAATTTTGTTCAATTTCATTAAAGTTTTCTTGAGTGAAATTTAAAGCTTCTTCTTCAGTAAGTCCGTCTTTACCAAAAGAAATTTCGCCGCTAAAATACATTTGGAATAGTTTATCTCTCTGTCCTTCTGAAATAGCGTTCCGCTGGAACAAACTGTTGATACTTTTTTCTGTTGCTTGCCAGGTTTCATATTTTTGAACCGAAAAGTCATTGTAATTTATTTCGCCAATATTACCAGCCATGTTTTATCCTTTATCTTACGTCTTTTCTAATATTTACGTCATAAATTCCGAAAACTTTAGGAATTTTATGTATTTTTTTACAAAACGTTACAAAAGGGCGTTGAAGAAGATTTAGAATTTTTCTTATAAACTATTGTGGTACAATTTTTTTATGGTGCAGGGGCAGATTTTTAAAATTCATTCAGATTTTTATTATGTTAATTCAAATAACAGTATTTTTGAATGCAAAATAAGAGAGGTTCTGAAAAAACAAAAGCAGAAGATTTTTGTGGGAGATTATGTGGAATTTAATGCTGGAGCTATTGAAAAAATTCTCCCGCGCAGGAATTTTATTCCAAGACCTACTGTTGCAAATGTTGACAGAGTAATCATTATATCAGCGGTAAAGGAGCCGGAACTTAGTTTTTCACAGCTTAACAGGTATGTATCTTTTGCTAAGTATTACGATCTTGAGGCGGTATTGTGTTTTAATAAAAATGATTTATCAAGTGATGACAGTATAATAGAAAAAGTTTTTTCAATATATGAACCGCTCGGGTATGATATTGTGTTTACATCAGCTCTTGAAGGAGACGGGGTTGACGATTTTAAAGAACTTTTAGAAGGTAGAACTTCTGTGTTGTGCGGCTCTTCCGGAGTCGGGAAATCAAGTCTTATTAATGCAGTTTGTCCTGAATTGAATTTAAGAACAAAAAAGGTTAGCGAAAAAACAGAGCGCGGAGTCCATACAACAAGACATTCCGAAATTATCCGTATAAATGAAACTTCAAGGATTGTTGATACTCCCGGCTTTAGTAATTTAAAGTTCGATTTTCTTATGCCGAACGAAGTGGATTTATTATTTGATGAAATTTCAAAGTACAAAAAGGATTGCAAATTCCCGGATTGCCTTCACCTAACTGAAACCGGCTGTGCAGTTAAGGAAAATCTTGATAAGATTGATGATACAAGGTATCAGAGTTATAAAGAATTTGTGGCAGAAGCTATTGAATATAAAGAGCGCGTAAAATATCAGGGTTTAAAAACCGAATCTGCACATAAACAGAAGCATAATAAAACGGCAGTGAAAATCAGCTCGCGAAAACGACAGAGTGCTAGAAATACTTTAAAACAAAATATATATAAGGATGTGGAAAATGAAAGAATTGATTGATTTAATTGATAAAAAATTAGATGAATACATGCCTGTAAATTACCCCGAAGATATTTTTAAGGCTATGAAATATACTCTAATGCTTCCCGGAAAACGCCTTCGGCCGGTTATGTGTATAGAAACAGCAAGGCTTTTGGGTGCTGATATAGATAAGGTTTTACCGGCAGCTTGCGCAATAGAGATGCTTCACGTCCAGAGTCTTATTCATGATGATTTACCCTGTATGGATAATGACGATTTTAGGCGCGGAAAACCATCTAACCATAAAGTTTTTGGCGAAGCTAATGCCGTACTTGCCGGAGATGCGCTTTTAACTTTTGCACCCCAGCTTATTATTGAAAAATCTAAAGGGCTTTCCGCCGAACAGGTTCTAAGAGTTATTCACGAATATACAAAATTTGCCGGAGCATACGGGCTAATTGCCGGTCAGGTGGTCGATATAGAATCAGAAGGCGGGAAATTGGTTAAATCGCCAGAGGAGACATTGGATTTTATACATCTGAATAAAACCGCGGTTCTATTCAGGCTTGCCGTAAGAATCGGAGCAATTATTGCGAATGCCCAGGAGAATGTAATAGATGAGTTCGATAATTTTGCAAAGAAATTTGGCTTAGCGTTCCAAATCTATGACGATATCATGGATGAGATTTCTTCTTTTGAAGAATTAGGCAAGACTGCCGGAAAGGATAAAAACTCCGGAAAGCTTACTTATGTCTCTCTTTATGGGCTGGAAGAAGCCGAAAATAAATTCAGATGTTTGATTAAAGAATGTTATGATATAATAGACAAGTACAAGTCGGATATTTTTAAGGAAATATTAGATAAATTATCACAGAGAATCGGGAGCAAATAATGGATTTTTCAACTATTTACGGAACGGGTTATGAGGTAATATTTGTAGCATTCTCCGGAATTATACTAGCACAGACAGTGAAGTTTATATTACATATAATAATGAAACGCAGCCTGGATTTGAGGCATTTGATAACTACAGGGGGCATGCCAAGCTCTCATTCAGCCGGTGTAATGGGATTATCGACTTCTGTAGGTTTAATAAGAGGGTTTGATTCAATAGAATTTGCCATTGCTCTCGGGTATGCTTTTATAGTCATGTATGATGCCGCCGGTGTAAGACGTGCTGCCGGAAAACAAGCTGCTTGCTTGAATAAAATTATAATGGATTTGTATAAACAGGATTTGCAGGAAGCCGGAGGACGATTGAAGGAGCTTCTCGGGCATACACCTCTTCAGGTTTTTGTCGGTGCAATATTTGGAGTTGTGTATGCATATTATTTTCACCTGTTTTTGTTTAAACTAGGGTAGGATATTTTATGGTTTTGATTTCCTATAAACATAATGAATATATTCACCGTCTTCGTTAAAATTGCTTTTAGAGTATAAATATGGTGAATGCTCATTTGTCCGTCTTGCCTTAACAATGATTTCTTTATCATTTGCAAAATTTTTCATTGCAGTTATAAGTTTTTTGGCAATTCCTTTTCCGCGATATTCTTCTTCTATATACATAGCTTTTATTCTATAACGATAATCTCCGCTTAAAGTCGAATATTCTTTTCCAAAATGCAGAAAACCAATATTTTTATCTTGAACCTTTGCGGTAAAAAATTCATCGCCGGTTCTTTTATTTTCAAGTGTTAAAAATTTTTTTACTTCATCGACTGTAGATTTAACATTTGCGCTTTCTCTGTATTTTACATATAAACCATAAATTTCTTTAAAATCTTTTTTAGAGAGTTTTGTTATTACAGGAGTAGATTTTTCAAATACGTCTTTTGTAAGGCCTCGAAAGCTTAGGTTTGGGGTCTGTCTTTTGCGTGCGGTAACTATTTGGTATGGTGATGTTGATTTAATCGGGGATATTGTAACATTTAACATTTTGTGATTTACCTTTCTTTGGTTATATGGGAATTATAAAAGGAAAATAATATATATAATTCAAAGTTTAAGTTTTATTAAGATATTGACTAAAATGAAAAATTTTTCTTGTATTTAAGTTATTTTTGATTTAAAATCTTTTTTGTCAGAAAGTAACCCACATTTGAATAGACTATTAATGCCTGAAATATGGTGTTTTGTTGTTTGGTTATTCAGATGTTAAATATAGAAAAAAATAGTATTACTCAATAATTAGAAAGGTAAAACATGACAGAAGAAAAATTAGAAGGTGTAAATGCAGAAGTTAATGCTGAAATCACAGAAGCTGAAGTAACAGAAACAGCTGAAACTGTTGAAGCTCCGGCTGAAGCAGCAGTAGAAGACGCAGCAGAAGTTGTTGAACAGTTACCTGCAAAAAAACAACGCAACAGAAAGAAAAAAGTAGAAACTCAGGAAGTTAAACCTGAATCAGAATGGAAAGAACAGGTTGTTCAAATCCGCCGTGTAACAAAAGTTGTTAAGGGTGGTAAAAAGTTAAGCTTCCGTGCAATCGTTATTGTAGGAAACCAAAAAGGTCAGGTAGGCGTAGGTTGTGCTAAGGCTTCTGAAGTTATTATTGCTATCCAAAAAGCAATTGCAGACGGAAGAAAAAACCTTATTACAGTACCTATTTTCAAAACAACAATTCCTCACCCGATTACAGGACGTTCAGGTGCAGGTGCGGTAATGTTAAGACCGGCTTCTCAAGGTACTGGTATTATCGCCGGCGGTGCTGTTCGTTCAGTGCTTGAACTTGCAGGTATTGAAAACATTCTTTCAAAATCTTTAGGTTCAAAATCTCCGCTTAACGCTGCAAATGCTACTTTAGAAGCTCTTAAAGCATTAAGACCGTTCAACGAAGTTGCTAAAAAACGCGGTTTGACAATGGCTGAATTATTAAACTAGTAGGCTATTTTCAGTTAAAG
>CALUQF010000034.1 GCA_944322835.1 Candidatus Gastranaerophilales bacterium
GGTAACGGATATATTATGGAAGATATCAAATTCGCCTCTGCAACATCAGAAGGCGAATACCGTGCAAAAGCTGCTAAAATTAAGCTTCCAATGGGCGGTAAGAAGAAATTTAACAATAAATTTAATAATAACAAGCCTGAAAAAGAGGAAATCAAAGAACAACAACAGGTTCAGGAAGAAAAGTTGGAAATGACAGAAAATCCTTCTGTTGCCGCTCAGGAAGAAGTTAAAGAAATTCAGGAAGAAAAGAGTAAGTCAAAAGGTAAATCCCGCGGACGTTCAAGAAAACTAAAGGAATCTGATGTTGCATCAGAAACAGTAGCACAGACTGTTATAAATGAGAATGCTGAAATTGCTCCGGTTATTGCTGAAAATGCCGATATCACAAAAACGGAAGAGCCGGCTAAAACTGAAGCAGAAGCCGTAGAGGTTAAGCCGGAAGCGGAAGCAAAACCCGCAAAGAAATCACGCCGTCCAAACCGGAATTCTCAAAAAAGAACAAGAAAGACAACTAAAAAAGATGCTGAAGAATAAAATTTTATCAATATTGCTGTTTACGGCTCTATGCGCTCCTGCTATAGCGCAGGAGCCTGCAGACAGTTTTACCGCCCCTGAACCGGTTGTGAGTCAGGAGCAGGAGGCGGAAACTTTTGATGATATCAAGGCAAATAGTGCGCTTTTGAATAATCAACAGCAAGAGTTAGAAGAAGATAAAATAACCTACAAACAGCCGGTAAGCAAGCGTAAAATCGCAAAGAAGTTTTTGCTTGCAATGGTCGGCGTTGCAATTTCTTCAATAATATTATTTGTTCTTCTTACAATTTATAACAAAATACGTGAGAGTTTTGCCGGCCCGCCGCAGATAGATACCGGCAAAGAGCCGTCTCTTGAGACGCCGGATAACTTAGTTGACGCTGTTAAAACTTTTCTTGATAAGACAAAATGGGATAATTAATATAAAGATTGAATTGCTGTATCATAATTATCATGATTAAAAATATAACTCCCGGCTACCAAAGAGTTTGCCCCAAGTGAAGTACAGATTTTGGCTGTAAGATTATTGATCCCGCCATCTACTTGTATAATTAATTCATTACCGGCATTTTCTCTAATTACAGGAATTTTCATTGCACATTCATGCATAAATTCCTGTCCGCCAAATCCCGGTTCTACTGTCATAATTAAAACTAAATCCAATTTGTTAATAAAAGGCAGTATCTCCCTTGGGTCCGTTTTAGGCTTGATAGATAACCCCGCTTTTATACCTTCTGCTTTGATTAGATCAATGATATTTCCTGCTCTGTCTGCACAAGCTTCGTAATGAAATGTTAATAAATCCGAGCCGGCTTGTACGAATGGTCTGATAAATTTTTCAGGATTTTCTATCATAAGATGAGTGTCAAGTACTAAATTGGTAACTTTTCTTAATGACTTAACGACCGGAACTCCAACTGTAATATTAGGCACAAAATGGCCATCCATAACATCAATATGTATCCATTTTGCACCGGCTTTTTCAACTGCGCGTACTTCTCTTTCAAGGTTCGCAAAATCTGCAGATAATATTGAAGGTGAAATAATTACTTTATTCATATTATAATTTTAGCACGGATATTGTTATTTGGAGATATATGGTATATAATAGCTTATATGGAAGCAGCAAAAGAATTAAAAACATATTTTAATAAGCTCCAGAGAGCAATTAAGCAAAACGCTGAGTTTAGGTTCTTTAGATGGAGTTTTGTTAAAAAAAGTAAGGTTGAGGATATTTTGTGTTGTATACTGGCAACATTTCCGGATTCCTATAAAAAAATGCTGCATATGAGTGGGGGAAAACATTATAATTCTATATTAAGCTACAATTTGTTACTGCATGCAATTAAACAGAAGTGTTTATTTAATCCAAATGTTTATATGGTTAATGTAAACAATGCAAGTAAAAAAATTAGTATAATATTGCAAAGTATTGAGCAAGATATCCGTCAAATAGAAAAATATTATAATAATGAAGAATAGCCGGGATTTTGCTGAATAAGAAAATTTATATTATATTTTCATTGACTTTTTGAGTTTATTTGTTGTACAATTCTGTTAACTATCATAAGAAAATATGGAGTAAAGCATGAATTCACAACAAGATGTTATATACGGTTTAATGAATGAACTTGAAGAAGCTTTAGATAAAGGGTTTCCACTTTTGGGTTATTGCTTCACGGTAGTTAAAAAAGAGACTGTAACGAACATTTTGGATAAACTCTATGCTGCTCTTCCTGATGAAATTAAGGAAGCACGTGCGCTATTAAGGCGAAAAGATGAACTTCAGTATGAAGCTCAGCAGCGTGCAGAAAAAATTATAGCTGATGCACAGGCAGAGGCTAATAGATTGCTTAGTGAATCGGATTTACTTCGTGCCGTTCAAAGAGAAGCTGAGAAAATTAAAGAACAGGTTATTTCTGATTGCGAAGAAATTAAGCGCAAAGCTGTGGATGAAGCTGAAAACTTAAGAATACAGGCTGTTGATGAAGCAACACGTATCAAGGATGGTGCAACTGTTTATGCGGAACAGGTTCTTGTTAATCTTGAACAAAATCTAAATCAGTTGCAGGAAGTGGTAAAAAATGGCCAGGTGCAATTGGAAAGACGCAGAGCAGAAGCCGATGAGCAGATTAGCCACAATTATGCTAATCAGCGCCCTGAATTTGCTCATGATTTTAAAATGAATTAGCTTGTTATAGTTTGCTCTTTCGTTCTAATTCGCAGCGATATCTTTTGTATTGATTATTAAGTTCGGTAAGCGCAATTGCTTTGTCGATAGCTTCCAGAGCGTGTATATAATCTCCGGCAATTTCATAAGAATGTGCTAGATAAAAATATGCAAATGGAGAATTTTCCATCTCTGCCATTAGCTTACCATTATTAATTCTTTTTTGATCAAATTTGGCTTTTAATCTTTTACACTCTGCCAAATCAGCTTCTGCTCCCTGAATATCTCCAAGAGCACGTTTAATTTTACTTCTTTTTCCGTATAGAAAATATGAACCAATATCTCCTTCAACTTCTTCTATCGCAAGATTTATATAATCCAGTGCAGTCTGATTATTTACATTAAAAAACTTATCCGCATTTGAAACATATTCACGCATAGTATCTGTTTTGACAATTGAAGTATGGAAAGTATATTTAATTGTCAGAGCATCTTTTGCTGTATTTGCCGGGAATTTATCAAATGGAGCGGCTTTTTTTAAGGCTTCTATGGTTGATTCATTAAAAACCGGATTATTAGAGCTTTCGACGATTTCTGTATTAACAAGATCTCCCTGCCTGGTAATCGTGAACAATACAGTAGCAGACCCGTCTTCTTCAAATTCCGGAGGATTCCAGCTGCGTTGAATTTTTTCCTGCAGAGTATTCATGTACTCGGAAAAGTCTTTTTGTACTGAATTTTCACCCGCAAAAACAGGTAAAGCCAATACTATTAAGATACAAAACAAACTGAATTTGAAACGAAATACTCCCATATGATTATTCTATAAGAAAAGAAGAAATGTGTAAACTTTTTCCAGTACTGCTTTGGCAAATTCCTCTTTCATTTCTTTACGGGGAGTTTGAGGAGGCAGCAAAACTTTAAATGTTTGGGATTTATTTGGAGTATAAATAGTAGAATACATTAATCCGACAGGTTTTTCTTTACTTCCGCCGGTCGGTCCTGCTATCCCGGTCGTAGATACGCAAATATCCGCTCCGGTTAATTTATAAAGACCTGATGCCATTTCATATGAACATTCTTCGCTTACTGCACCATATTTTTCAAGAGTTTCCGTTCGGACTCCAAGCATTTTATGTTTTGCTTCATTTGAATACGTTACAAGATTCAGATGGATATATTCAGAACTGCCGCTGATATCTGTGAGTTTTGAACTTAAAAGTCCGCCTGTGCAAGATTCTGTTGTGGAAATTCTTAAACACTTTTCTCTTAATATTTTTCCGATTTTTTCTTCCATTAATACGTTGTCCTGGTTAAAATAATTTCTGATTCTTTATTATAGAGGTTATGCTTATACCATACACCCTCAAACTCACCGTCCGGATTAAATAAATATTGGCAGTCTTTTGATACAAAGTATATTGCACTCACCGGCTTGCCGGATATTTTATATTGTATTGAATAGTACGGATAGTCAGGATATTCGCCATAGATAAAATCAACATATTTCAGATTCCCTAAAGCATCATAATAATAAGCTTTTGAAACATCTTTTTTATCCTGAAGGGCATACATATATATATTTTTCATTTTTTTATAATAAAATGCCGAAATATTATTCCCTTTAAATTCTTTATATCCGGAAGACGCTGCCATATAGTTTTCCCAGTGATCTTTATCCTTTAGCCTATCCTTAAATTGATCTTTGAAATTTTTCTGTTTTTCAACCGGATTTTCAAAAATAATATCACGAACTTCACTTATAATAGCCTCTTTTTCGACTTCCGATTTATTAATCCAGTCAAATTGGATATCTGCAATGTATATATCGTTGTAGTTTGCAAATACTGCCGTTTGAAGTAACAAAAATATAAGTATAATATTTTTTTTCATATTTCCCCTCTTTTATTTAGTATATCATATTTTGTTTTGGATTTTATTAGAACCGCAGGGAAAATATTTGTTAATTTATGCTCTTAAAAAGTTCAAGAGCTTTTTCTACTGCTAAATCCATATTGTAATACTTATATCCTCCAAGACGTCCGCAGAAATATAAGTTAGAGTATTTTTTTGCTTCTTCCTGATATTTTTCATATAATGCCTGATTTTCAGGATTGGAAATCGGATAATACCTCTCATTTTTGCCTAATTCAAATTTCTCCGGATATTCTACAGAAATTATTGTCTTATCAGATTTTTCATCAAGGAAATATTTATGTTCTGTTATCCTTGTAAAATCATAGTTATTAGGATAATTTGTTACAACTGTTTTTTGATAGAATTCTTTATGTAAAGTCTGAACATCAAACCTTAAACTTCTATACGGCAGCTCACCGTATTTGTAGCCAAAGAATTCATCAATAGCGCCTGTATAAAAAATCCGTTTAAAATCTTTTTCTTTGAGTTCTTTGTAATCCACTCCGAGTTTTAACTCAATATTTTTATGGTCAATCATTTTTTCAATAAGTTTTGTATAGCCATTTAACGGAATTCCCTGGTATTTGTCCTGAAAGTATCTGTTATCATGGCTTATATAAACCGGAACTCTTGCGGTAACCGTCGGGTCAATTTCTTCCGGCTTCAAGCCCCATTGTTTGGTTGTATAATTTTTAAAAACATTTTCATAAATATATTCCGCAAGAAATTTCAAATCTTCATCTTCATTTTCCTTAAGCTTCAAAATCGGAACTTTTATTCCGTAACCATAGTTTGAGATAAGTTTTTCTTCAAGCCTGTCAGCCATTTTAGGAGAAAACAATTCTCTTATTGTTGTGAGATTAAAGGGCAGTGTAACCTTTTCCCCCTCAATCACGGCATTTGGTTTCAAGAAAAAATAATGCCATTTTGTAAACCTGGATAAATAATCCCAAACCTCTTTGTTGTTTGTATGAAAAATATGCGGGCCGTATTTGTGTACGGTAATCCCGGTTTCTTTGTCCTTGTAGTCGTAAGAATTTCCTGCAGCACAATCCCGTCTATCTATCAAAAGAACTTTTTCATCCAACTCTTCAGCAATTTTTCTTGCAATAACCGCTCCGGTAAATCCTGCACCAACAACTAAATTTTTATTTTCCATACATCCCCGCTTAAATTAATTTTATCCAAAAATTCTTTCATATACGGCAGAAGCTCTCTATGAACATTCGGATAAGCTCTAAACATGTTAACATTATCAACACAATATCGTAAAAATGAGTTTTTGTACAGATTCAAATTTTTTGTTTTGACTAAATATTTATAAACTCCTAATGCTGCCTGAAACAAACTTTTTGCTCTCTGTGCGTCTTTAATACATTCTCCTATTATAGAATCCCCTCTTCTCCTATAAAAATAGAGCGGTTTATCTATAATATAAATTTCAGGACTCACTATACCCGCCTTGAATCCGAATTCCATATCTTCAAACAAAACACCTTCTGCCCAGAAGATTTTATTTTTTATAAGAAACTCTCTTTTAAAAGCCTTATTCCAGGCATACATAGGAAAAGATGCCAAATTTTTATCGCTCAGCGTATAGAATCCTTCAGGCGTGTTTAATAATTCCGGAAATGCGAACATATCAGTCATTCTGCCTTCATTTTCCCACCAGAAATTACATTTATACCATATTGAATTTAACCCTGTTTTCTTAAACTTGTCAAAAACTTCTTCTAAACACCTTCTATCGAGCCAATCATCAGAATCCGCACATACAATATATTTTCCTTTTGCTGCTTTTAAGGCTGTATTCCTTGCCGCTCCAAGACCTTTATTCTTTTTATGTCTGATTATACGAATTCGGGAATCTTCTTCAGCCAGTTTTTTGACTATATTCATAGAATTATCATTACCGCAGTCATCTACACATAATATTTCCATATCATTAAAACTCTGAGACTGAATACTTTTTATGCATTTCTCTACATATTTTTCAACATTGTATATTGGAACAATAACCGAAAATACAGGACTTTTCTCCTGTTCGAATTCTATAAATTCCTCCGGATATCCAAAATCATTAATCAACTCATTTGACATCTTAACAGATTTTCTATACTGTCCGCGGATAGTTCTGCAGGTTTTTATTCTCATATAAACAAGCTCAAGAAGTGCATTTTTATATTTTTGATACAATCCGTTTTCAATATAAAATTCTCTTATATTTCTGACTACCTGATAAATATCACCGAGCTTAACTTTCCCGGCCTGAGCATTAGTAACAATCGACCCTTCTCTTATGCGGTAATTATAGAGACAGTTTTCTATAATATAAGTTTTGGGATTAAGTGTAAAATATTTGAAATAGAATTCGCCATCCTCAAAAGTTAAACCTTCCGGCCATTTAAGATTATGCTCCTTAATCGAAGAGGTCTTATAAGCTTTTATCCAGCTATAATCTGTACATCTGCATATATTTTGCGGCGTAATTTCCATATATCCGCCTCTGTTGCCTGATACAGGCTCTTCAAGCCGTTGTTTTATGGTTTCATCAAATTTGTACGCATCAAACCATATACTGTTTGTTTTTCTAACGTTAAATTCCCGATATAAAACTTCTAAACAATCCGCCTCAAGCCAGTCATCAGAATCAAGACATACAATGTATTCTCCTCTGGCTTTTTCAAGTGCGCTGTTTCGCGCACCTGAAAGGCCAAGGTTTTTATTATGACGAATAAGTTTTATCCGGTTATCTTTCTTTACGAATTCTTCTATAATTTTAACGGAATCATCCCCTCCGCAGTCATCGACACAAATAGCCTCAAAACTTTCAAAAGTCTGGGCAAGAACACTTTCCAAACATTGGGAAATATATTTCTCCACTTTATATACAGGTATTAAAATTGAAAAAACAGGTTCCATATTTTCCTCCTATAATTCCGATAAATAATAACTGTCTGACACTACTTTAATAGCAGCCATCACTAAATCGGCGGTATTGTCCAATATTAATTTTCTAATTTTCCCGACAGAAGAATTTTTATTAATCTCATCCATCATTTTTTTGTCATAAATATAGAAATCTAAACATTTTTGCGCCTCTTTAGATACTGAAATATTATTCTTTGCCAGATAATTAAGAATTATTTTGGCAATTCCGTCATCTTTAGCTATTGATGCTAAATTAAGACAAATGAGATTATACAAACTTCTTGCCTTATAGATATTGTAAAAATCTCTGGTATTTTTATTTTTCTGGTTTTTAATAAATTTTTCTAAATCATCAAACATCCCAAAAATTCTTTTAATACAATCTTCATAAAATATCGGATGTTTCTGCATTATATGTTTATACTGACTGTCTCTTAGTATGCTGATTTTCTTAGCTTTTAAAATAATTTTCCAATAAACAGCCGGCATATATTGTTCAGTTAAACAATCTTTATTTTCCAGTAAAAATTCTCTTAAAAATAATTTGTTAAAGAAAGTCGGGTTATCCATAAGAATGTCCGGATTTTTTTCGACATTTAAATTAGAGCCATATAACACAGGAGGAAGAAGTGAAGTTTCTGCTAGAGAATAGTTATAATAATTCACATTTCTGTAGCTCATAAGAACAATTTCAGAACTATTTTTTTCCGCATCTAAAACAGCATTCTCATAAAAATTCTTCTCTATAAAATCCCGCGGGTTCATAATATGCAAATATTTCCCGCTTGCTGCCGAAACCGCTTCATATAACGACTCAACCTCAATACTGTGCGTATTTTTAGGCAAGTATTCACAAAGACTCTTTCCGATAGTTATAATTTCTATGTTTTTTATACTTTGCTTTAATATAAATTTTACAGAATGTTCCGCTGGCCATATTTGTCTCAAATCCAGGATTACTGAAACTAATGGAGCTGACAAATTATTCATATCATTTAAGCGTTGCCTGTCATTTTGGTCTATAAGAGTTGATTTATCATAAGTATCAGCATTTCTCCAATAATTAGCGTTATCATCCAGCATAATAAGAGGAGCTTCCCAAAATTTTGCACCCTGCAGCTTGCGCATCCGAAGATAAGCACCGGTAAGTCTTTCGCCTAAGTACCCTGCCCATCTCGTATTCACGGTTTCTGATGCAAGATTTATATCATAAGGATTAATTTTCTTTTCTATCTTAAATAAAATATCAAAAAGCCAGCTGCAATATTTGTCAAACTCTTCATTTTTCATAATAAACACATTTGAAAAATAAGAAGTTGAGCCAGAAAGCGTTTCAATAAAATATGGCAGCATATTTGGGTAATCTTTTTTTAATACATCAAATGCCATAGCTAAATGTTTTTCAATATGATGATTAGCATAGTGTGTTGCCAGAGAAAAATCTGACCATATCTCAAAATCATCGGGATTTCTGGTTATAATGTCATACTTTTCCATCATTTGGGTTAAGTTTTCTTGATTATATCCCATATTATTCAAGAAACCCGCAGCATTAAATCCTTCTTTTATATCATACTGTCTTATTTCATTAATCCTTGCTCTTACCCCATCCTTGAGAAACAAAAACCTTCTATAATGCATCAACCCTTTAACATCAGCTTTAACATTTTTCCATATCCAATAGAGAGCAGTGAGCTCGGCATAGGCAGGGTTTTTGAAAGATATATTGTCTCCCCAGTCGTCGCCGGGCAGGCCTAACTCAAAATTAGAAACCGCTTTTCCGGCATGTATCGGATAAAGGCAATCCCTAAAAAACAGCTCGAAATTTTTGTGATACACAACTCCGATATGAAAACTCATATTCGGCCTTTGAATAGTTTTAGAACCCGGATTTCTATACTCATTTGCTGCAGGACTTCCGGTTAATATCCTGTCTGCAAATTCCAAAACATAAGGGATATTAAAATAAGGCCGCAAAAGGTTTATCATAATATATACAAGATTTGCAGCATAACTATCCTGCCTGTTTTTTTCCTGTTGCAATTCATTTAAAAAATCCTCAAGCAGCTGCTTTAATTCCGTCTCGGAAACAGAGTCTCCGGCTGTGTTTAAAAAGTTTTTTACAGCGTAAAACTTCTCAAACAACCTGTTGACATTTTTAATACTACTCATTGTTTCCACCGCCAAGCTCAAGTTCTATAGCTTTTTTCTGTCTTTGAACAGCATTATAATATTCACCGATTGCAGAATATTTATCACTCAAAAACCAGCATAAACCAACGATTGAATCTATTCTCCGGTTATCCGGAAACATTGCGCAGTAATCATTATTATAGAAATCTAATGCCTGATTATAATTGTTGTATTCAACTAAATCATCAATAATATTGAGATAAGGCGCCTCATTCTGCGGATTAAATTTTATAGCAAGACGGTTTATATCGTTATGATTACTTGTTCTTGCAAGCTGGGTCGAGATATAAATATCAGACTGTTTTTTATCCTCCAGCGTAGAAAAATCCGTAATACCAACTGTATTTAAATGTTCATCAATTTGTTGATTAATAATATCAATACAAGGAGATATCTCTAAAATATCTGCGTACATTTGACGCTGAAAGAAATAAACCATTATATATATAACTGCATTATACCTGTCTATAAGACTTAATAATTTAAAATCTAAACCTTCTTCATCAACCTGATTATAACCGGGATCTATTATAGAAATATATTTGTTAAAAAACTCAGGCTTTGTCAGACTTAAATATTTGTTGTAAGCATTTTTGGCAATATCGTTTTTCCCTATTTTATCAAGCATAATATCGCCAATTTCCTGATATAATTCCGGCTCTTTTGTTATATTGTATATTTTTTCCAAAAGCCCTGCCTGCTCCTGATATAATTCTGCATCTTCAAAGATTGGAATAAGAGTTTTATAGAGCTCAATACAGTTCTCTTCTCCAGCCAGCTTTTGTGCAATATCCTTTAATAAACCCGCTTTATTTTCCATCGCCTTCTCCACTCTTCTTTTTATTCAATTTAACACATTTTTAACAAATTTTCTATACACCTCACATACCAAACCGAAAGAGCCCTAACCGGCTCTTTCGGATTTACCTTCTGATATCAATTTCCATCCTTTGCCAAAGTACTGCTGCTTGTTTTTCGCGGCGCAAAATTCTATCTTGTCATCATCAACGAGAATGTAGATTTGCTTTTTTAGCTCGGGATAATCATAGAGTTTTTCGCCGTTAACATCGCCAAAGTTAGTTTCAACAAAACTTTTTACATCATCATACTCTGACATAGTCCTGAGCTCGCCGATATATTTATCGACCTTATCTTCCTGCAAAAAACCGGTATTAAAACCTGCAGAATACATACTATAGGGGTTCAATGTTGTCATATAAAGCTCCTTGGATTATGTTCATCTTGATTCTATTTGTTTATAACCATTCTCGGTTATTAATATTTTACCGGAACTATTTCCTCCAGAAGTAGTATGAGCATAAACTACATCACCCGGCTTATACATGCCATTCCAATAATTCTCTAAAAAAGTAGTTTCTGGAAGAGTGTTTCCCCAACTACCATAAGATCTACCTGAAGGACGTGTACCTGACCAATTCTCACCATAAGGATCATTATCATAATCAGCCCAAGGATCATAAGGCACAGAAGTTGCTAAGGAACCTGCCCCACCTGCAGAACCTGCAGAACCGGCAGAACCAGCTGAACCAGCTGAGCCTGCTGAACTGCTTGAGCCGGTTCTTGTATCAGACCAATTATCAGGAATACCACTATCATCTCTGTATTTGCCTGATTCTTCAACGCCTCTGCTACCTCCCTCAAAAACAGGATTATTAGCAGCATTACCCCTATAGCTTGCAGCATATGTAACTGTTGATCTCGTAGCCCCTCGTTTAGATACTCCTGTACCAGATGCAGAACCCGAGGCTGATGTAGAGCCGGCTCCGCTTGATGAACCGACACCACTGGCTGAACCAGCATTAGCTGCCGAACCGGAAGCACCAGCCGAGCCTGCTCCTCCGGCAGAACCTGCAGAGCCCGCATAACTATACGGCCGGTTGTAACCTGAAATTCCAAATGACATAAAAACTCCTTTCTATTGATTATGTTACATTGGATGTAACAAAATATACATTCTGTTACATATACTATCATATATCGGCATAAAATGGAAAAACTTTAATATTTTCAGCTGATTTGTTACAAAAATTTACATTTTGTCCTTAAGGTTATATTAATAGATTGCTCATAAGGCAATAAAAATGCACCCCTCACCCAAATTTCTAAGTTTCGCCGGAGCTCAACTTGAAATTCTTCCCTCTCCCGCAAGGGGCGAGGGAATTCTCCACACTTAGCGTTCAGCGTCCTCCTCTCCCTGCGGGAGAGGAGCAGCCGTGTTTGAGGCCATGCCGAAAACTACGGATGCGGTGAGGGGGTAACATACGCCTAACTAAAAATTCTTAATAACTTTCTATCTAAGCAATAATGCTTAATCGCAGGCGAGTGGTAAAGAATATTTGGAATATTTGTTAATTTTATTATCTTACCGGTATGGAATTAAAGCTTTCAATTAGTAAGCTTCAAAACAGTTTGAAATCGAAAAAGTTAAATGAATTTCCATAAAAGACTAAAAATGCCATGATTACTGTTAAATCTATCTATTTTTTACCCCTAATGTAACAGAAAGTATATTATGTTACATTAAATGTAATATAATATACTTTCTGTTTTGCTTTACGATTTACCCCACGATTGCCTTATATATGAGACTTGATGCTTTTACTATAAAATCTTTGCCTTGCGGTGCGTTATGAGGACGGTTTGCAAGAATTACCACGATGTATTTTTTGCCGTTTGGAGCGTAAACAATTCCTGCATCGCCCAGCATTGTACCGATATCACCGGTTTTATGAACAAACATTGCGCCTTCTCCGAGTCCTGCGGCGATTAGTCTGTTATTTTTTACGTGGCTCAGGTAATCTATAATATACTCTCTTGAATTTATGTTCAAAAATCCGGGATTATCAAGGTTATAGAGAATTTTTGCCATATCTGCAGCAGTTGTTTTATTAGTTCCTGCTAAATCCGGAAGCCAGGTTCTGACATAAGTCTTAGAAATCCCCCAGTCGCGCAGGCCGATATTAACATCGTCCATTCCGCCTAATTTCGACATAATCATATTGGTAGAGGTGTTATCTGAATCCTGAATCATGGTTTTTGCAAGCTGGTCAAGCGTAAGTTTTCTTCCGCTTTGAGCATACTGCAGGTTTCCTGAGCCTGATGATTTATAATAATCAGTTAACGTCATCTCATCATATATTGTCATCTGCTTAGCTTCAATTGACTTAAACATTCTTACGAGCACCGGAAGCTTTATAATGCTTGCTGCAGAATACATCTTATCAGCATTAATATCAACATACTTTCCGTTTTCATATTCCCAAACATAAACAGCAGGCTTAATCATGGGATACTGTGCGGCAAGTGAGAGCAGCTGCTGTTTTAGGCCGGTCATCTCACTTGTATGATACATTGTTGTAACTTCGCTATGAGTTTTCTGTATTGTCGGGGTTAACATTAAACGGTTCAAGAACAAATCATTGCTTAAATAATTTGTGACGGGGTTTGCGATTGAGTATAAATCTGCCTCTTGCATCTTAAAAATTTCACCGTTTCTTATTTGCAGATTCGGCATTGATTTTACATTCACCGGCAATGGCAGCGGGAAAAGTACGTTTTCAATAAGCCTTGAAAAACTTGTGGGAAATACATAATAAATAAACGCCCCGAGAAAAGAAAAAACAACTAATTTTCTAAAGAATTCAACCAGAAAATTCTTTTTCTTCTTTTTAACTACCGGTTTATTTATAACAATCGAACGTTTCCTATCCGGAACGACATGTAATCTTCTTTCTGGTTTTCTCGGCTGTTGCTGATATGCGTACAATGACTATCCCTCCAAATCTCCCTTATAAATAATAACATTATAGTAAATACTCCCACATCCTTCAAATAATGGAATTAAAACTTAACAAGCAGTGATAGAGATAAAAAATTGAGAATTATGGCTAACCCGACTGACTAATGATAAAAATAAAAAAAATATTACGATATAAAAGAAAAGGAGTAAATATTATGAAAAAGTTTTTAATATTCTTGTCTCTTCTCGTCATTCCTCTTATATTTCCATTCATTTCTCCCGCCCGTGCAGCTTGTCCAATCGAAGGAGGTGAAACTGTTTGTTCTCTGCCCGGGTTTAGAGAACGTGTAACGCCCGTTTACAATCCTACAGGTGCCAATATTAGTGAATTTGGAGAGTCACCAGAGGCAAGACTTAATCCTGTTGATAGAAGTGATATTAGAGAACAAGCGCAAAGCTTTGTTCCAACAGAAAACGATTATAACTATAATTCAAGCTGTCAATTTGGAGTATGTCTCCAAAACAGAGCTAAACCACTTTTTCAACAAGGCAAATAAAAAGAGGGCTCAGCCCTCTTTTTATTTGCTTATAACATATTTTTTCTAATTTTTTCTTTAGCTTTATCTATTTCTTTAATTCTTTTTTCTATCGCTTTAACTTGTTTTTTTAAAGCTTTTCTTTCAGTTTTAATTAATTTGTACTGTGCGTCAACATCTGCATATTTAGTTTTGCAGTTTAAAAGGTCATTTCTTATATCAACTTGAGCATTATCAAGCTGTTGGATGGCATTCTGAATATTCCCGTTACCAATGGCCTCTCCGTCAGTAGAAGTATACGATACAGCAGGTTTTGTTGTTGTGGTAGTCGCACTTCCATAAGCCGTATCATTAAAATCCAATGGTGTAAATGCGTTTCCATCTGCAAAAGCTGCTCCGTGAAGCGCAAAACATAAGCTTAAAGCCAGAACTAATCTTTTCATTTTTCGTCTCCTTCTAATCTAATTACATGATATTATAATTTTATTCCTTTGACTATCCTTTATTAAATGTATAATATTTAATCATGAACGAAAATTTTTGTATAAAATGCGGAAAATGCTGTAACAATATTCCGGTAGATTTATCCAGTCGTATGTTATTTTTTGACGGCATACAAACTCTAACTGCCGATTTTGAACAAATGCTTATTCCTAAATCTAAAACGAATAACATAACTTTTTGTTCATGCAAGTATTTAGATAATAATATCTGTACCAATCCAAATAAACCTGAAGAATGCCGAATTTATCCCTCTTCACCTTTTGCATATTTACCTGAAGATTGCGGATACTACGGACTTATTTTTTCTAAGCTTGAAGCTGTAAAGCAGCATATAAGAAAACTCAAAGAAGAAATTATACACTATCAAGCTTTGCTTAAGTCTGATAAAACAGTTCAAAGAATTATCGACCGTCATCAAGTTGTTATTAATAAATATAAGATTTACGGTTCAGAAAACTGGTAATATTAATTTTTGTTACAAAAAAGCAATTATTTATTATTTATATACTTTATATAAATAAGGATATTTGTCATGACTATATATAACCGATTCACAAATCTGAATATGGACTATTTATCGAACGGAATGAACACTCAAACGAGCTGGATTACTCCGGCATTCACGTTTACAGGGTGGAGTATGCCTTCCTTTAATTTCAATTCCATATTCCCTTCCTTCTTTAATTCACCATCTTTTATGCCTTCTTTTAATTTTGATTTTTCAAAATTATTTCCGACTGATATTTGGAGTAATAATACAAATAATACCGGCTGGAATTTTAATTGGAACAGTACTAATACGACAT
>CALUQF010000035.1 GCA_944322835.1 Candidatus Gastranaerophilales bacterium
GAACTTCATTTTTTTGTCCGTCTCACTTGCGAATTAACAAGTTTTTCGTCTTCAGCTATTCTGTTGTCAAAGTGCAAAAGCAGATATCTTCTCTGCATGTTGCCTTCGTTCTATTTAGTAAATGCTATTTATAATAAACTAAAAGGCTTATATTTTTGTGAAGATGACTGGAATACTTCATTCCTCCAGCTGCGCATCTTACGCTTCATCAACACCGGTCTCCCAACCGACATTCTCTATCATATGACATCAATTTTAAATGTCAACACCTTTTTTAAAATTAATTTTACAAATCTTAAAAAAAAAGGGCAATCCATTCGGATAAGCCCTTTTAAGATGTTTTTTTAGAAAAGAAAAAGAGAATGTTTTTATTCTGCCATACCCATCAAACGATCCATAACAATGTCCATGACAGCAGGAGCCAGTTCTTCACCAAATTCTTCCTGAACTACACCATATATCATTTCAAATTGTTCCATATACCCTGCAACTCTATCTTGTGTCGCATTATCGATCTCGCCAACTTCTGTAGCTGCAGGAGACGCTATAAAGAAATTATTGCTAGAGAGAAAATCCATTACTTTTGAAGGATCCACCTGTGTCTCTTCATGTTTATTTACCTGAGGTTGAGCCTGAGCTTGCGCTTCTTGCGATACCTCTGTATTTCTTCTTTGCGGAACATAACCGCCTACACCGTAATTACCATATCCTGAAAGTCTGCCGATTCCGTCTGTCATTTTTCTACTCCTTTTTCATTCTTTTCTTTGTAATATATATAACGGCATTTTTTTTTCAAACTTTAGGGTTTTTAGGAAAATTGTTACAAATCTTTACATGAATATTGCCGAAATCTGCATTTTTCTTAATAAAATACTCATTTTTACTATATAGTTGCATATATGCTTTTGCATATTTTAGACAAGCATGATATAAATATATTTATAGTTTATATAATCATTAGTTAGGAGAGTTTTATGATTATTCAGCAATTTTTTAAAGTTATTCAATCATTTTTGCATGCATTTGTTAATAAAATCCAGGATCCGGTTTTAATGGCGGAGCAAGGGATTAGAGATTTGAAAAAAGATTATGATACGAGTATGAAGAATTTAGCCGAAATTAAATCAATGGCTATTGAGACTCGAAATAAAATTGCAGAGCAGACAGAGATTGCTAAAGATTATGAAAAAAAAGCTATAATGCTCTTGCAAAAAGCGCAAAGCGGCGATTTAAGCAGAGGCGAAGCTGACAGATTAGCTTCCGAAGCTTTAAAGAAAAAGCAGGCTGCTGTAGAAAATGTTAAGAAATACACTTTAGATGCTAAAAACTTCGAGGCTATGGCTGATAAGCTGGAAAATAAAATTGCTAATTTAAGAGAACAGATTGGTAATTGGGAAAATGAAGTTAAAACTTTAAAGGCTCGTCATAAGGTTGCAATTACTTCTAAAAAAATGAATAAACAGATGATTTCTATGAGCGGTAATAATGCACAGGCTCTGCTTGAAAATATGAAAGAAAAGGTTAATAAAGAAGAAGCTTTGGCACAGGCTTATGATGAAATGACATCTATTGAAACTGATATTGATAAAGAAATTAATGATGCAATAGGAACAAACTATTCAGATGAGGTTCAAAGATCTTTATTAGAATTAAAGAAACAAATTGCACCTACATATTTAATAGAGCAAAAACAAAACAATGAAGAACAGAATTAAATAAAGGAACTCTTGAATGAATATAATTATTACTATTATTGTTGCATTATTGATATTTTTTGTATTTATAGGTCCGTTTATATCTGGTGGTCTTATAGCAGGGCTGCTGCTATTAATAGCCGTTGTAGTTGGAATTATTATCTGGAAAAGAAATTTTGAATTAAAAAAGACTGTTTTAAAAGATTATGATTCTGAAAAACTAATGATACAGAATGTTCAGAGGGGCGGAGTTATAAGGCTTTTGAATGTTGACGGGCAGATGGGAGACCTGGATTTAAAAGTTATCGGAAGAAACCTTTATATGGAAGGGGATTACAGCTGGTATGAGCTTGAGTGCGTGAATGCTGATGGCGAAAAATTCTGGATTGATGTTGAGGATGATGATGAGCTTGTTGTATCAATTGTGTTAAAAAAATTGCAGAAAGCTGATATCAAATTTTCTCCGAATTCTTTGGATATGATTGATGAAAACGAATCGGGGACGGCATCTTATGAAGGGCAGAAGTTTTTATATATAGATTCCGGGGAAGCAGTTTTTTATAAAAGAAGTTACGATAAAGTTAAAGAAAAACTATATTATTGGGATTTTAAATCAGGAAAGTACCTGATTTCGGCAGAAAGATGGGATAACCCTGACGGAAAAAGCGGTATGGAGTATTTTTACTCTCAAGTCCTTAAGCCGGCTTCTGTCATTGTGTATTCGAATAAGGGAGAAAGTGAAGAATGAATGATATTATAGTTAGTCTTATCTATCTTTTTGTATCGTGTATAATTCTTATACTTGCAAAAGGGTTGTATGTAAGAACGCTTAAATATGATATGTATAAAGAAATCGCGTCAGAAAACTATACGGCAGTTATTCCGTATTGCGGGTTTTTACTCGGTAACGCGGCAATTTTGGCAGGTGCTTTTATCGGGCCTGATTCTCAGAGTACATTTGTAAGAGAGCTTGTTTATTATCTTTTGTATGCAGTTCTTGGAATATGTTTGACTCTTTTTTCCGGATTTATTGCTGAAAAATGTATTTTGCATAAATTCAATAACACTGATGAAATTGTAAGAGACAGAAATATAGGAACGGCAGCAGTATATTTTGGTATTTATCTTGCTTCCGGTTTAATTATATCGGCCTGTGTAACAGGAGAGACTCTTGCAGGGCAGCCAAAATGGTACGGACTTGTGTCTACTCTTGTATATTATGCTCTCGGAATGGTGTTTCTCATTTTGTTTGCAAAACTGCATGATAGATTGATACCTTATTCTTTATTAGAAGAAATCGAAAACGACAATGCGGCTGTCGGAATATCTTTTGCGGGAAATATTATTGCAATAGGTTTAATCCTTATGAGGGCAACAGTCGGTGATTTAGGGAACTGGCAGCAGGGGCTTATCAGCTATTTTATTGATATAACAGCGATTGTTCTTTTATTGCCGGCGGTTAGAATTCTCTTGGATAGAATTCTTGTAAAAGGAGTAAATATAGCAAGAGAGGTTAGGAATAACAATATTGCAGCGGGACTTGGCGAGGCATTTGTTATTGTTGCTTTTGCTATAATGATATTCTTTATGGTTGACTTTGTGGGAATGGTTTAAGATAAGGGTTATTTATAATGATAATTGATCCAAAAAAGAAGATTAGAGATTTGCATTTTTATAATAACTTGCTCATTATTGTGGTGATATTTTGTATAACCTGTTTTATAACATCAATATCTCTTGAAAATGGCGGACAGACAAAAAGTTATTCCGGTACAATAAAACAAGGGCAGCTATTCGGGCCTATAAAGATTGAAAAAAATAAGCCTAAAATATATATTATAAAAAGTTCTTTTTACGGTGATAATTCAAGTACTTATATAACAGGTGAAGTCCTTGATGAAAACAAAGATACTTTGTATGAATTCGGCAAAGACCTCTGGCATGAAAGCGGCTATGATTCTGATGGATATTGGTCTGACAGCGACAGAAATATGCAGGTGAAGCTTACTTTTAGTGAACCTGGAACATATTATATTCAGATGGGAGAAGAAACCGAAACAAGCTCCTACCGCTCATACAATGCACCTTCTAACACGGCTAGTGGAAGCTCTTTGCAAATAATTTCGGCGCGTTCAAGCGGGATTCCGCATTTGATGATAGGGACGTATTTCTTGCTTGGAGCAATATTTATATTCATATTTCTTAATCCGCAATGGGTAGGAGAAAGGCTTGAAGGCTGGAATGAGAGATTAGGGGAGATGGGAGATTGAGAAATAAGAACTTTAATATAATCTGCTATTTAGCTTTTATTGCAGTACTTGCTGCTATTTATATTGCTTGCTTTAACGCTTCATACCGCGGTTATGGCTATCCGGGATACAGAGGGTATCATCACCATCATCATTCATTCTGGTATTTTGGCAGACATAATTATTCATACGGAACAAGCGTTAGAGAAAACAGCCTATCCGGTTCAAGATTTTCTCGTAAGGGGATAAACGGTGGAAAATAGAAATATTTTAACAAGAAAAGATTCGGCAATTCTCCTGTTTTGCGTGTTTGTTGTCGGATACTGTACAATTGTTTATGAACTGCTTATCGGGAGCATATCTTCATATTTTATCGGGGACAGCATTAAACAGTTCTCTATAACTATTGGACTCACAATGACATCAATGGGAATTGGAACGCTTATTTCAAGATTCTTTAAGAAAAATCTGATTTATTGGTTTATATTAATAGAACTTTTAATTGCAATCGTTGGCGGGCTTTCGGTTCCGATTTTATACTATGTTTATTCTATACAGTTTTTATATTATCCGATAATGTGTATTTTGATTATGATTATAGGAACACTTATCGGGCTTGAGATACCGCTGCTTACAAGAATAATGGAAGAGTATTTTCAGCTTAGGGAAAATATATCGAATGTATTGTCTCTTGATTATTTGGGCGCATTTCTTGCATCTCTCGCGTTTCCGTTTATACTCCTTCCGCTTCTGGGAATCTTTAACACTTCACTTTCAACGGGACTTTTGAATTTATTAATAGGAATTCTGACTTTTATTTGGTTTAAAAACAAACTTACACTAAAAAGAAGGCGCATGTTAAAGGTGCAAAGCGGATTAATTCTCGTTTTGCTCATCGGGTGTCTCTTATTTTCAAAAGAGATTTCTATGTATTTAGAAAATTCAATGTATGACGACAGGGTTATTTTTTCAAAGCAGACGCCGTATCAAAAATTGATTATTACTAAAAATAAAGAAGATGTAAGACTTTTTATAGACGGAAATGTTCAGTTTTCGACTATTGATGAATACCGCTACCATGAACCTTTGATTCATATACCGATGAATTTAGTTAATCATAGAGAAAATGTTTTAATTTTAGGAGGCGGTGACGGTCTGGCTGCAAGAGAAATTTTAAAATATTCTGATGTTAAGAAAATTACAGTAGTTGACTTAGATAAAGAAATGACAGATCTGGCAGTAAAAAATACTGTTATGGCGGAATTAAACGAGGGAAGTTTTAAAAGTCCAAAAGTCGAGATATTAAATGAGGACGCTTTTAAGTTTTTAGAAAACTCTAAGCAGTATTTTGATGTAATAATAATTGACCTTCCGGATCCTAACAATTCATCGCTTGCAAGATTGTACAGCAGAGAGTTTTATAAAGTTGTTAAACAAAAACTTGCGCGTGATGGCGTTGTCGTAACTCAAGCTTCAAGTCCGTTCTTTTCTCCGGAAGCGTTCTGGTGCATAAATGAGACAATGAAATCTGCCGGATTTAAGTATACAAAGCCTTATCATTCATACGTGCCATCATTTGGAGATTGGGGATTTGTACTCGGGGCAAATAAGAAAATTGATGAAAACAAAATTGAAATAAATGTTCCGATAAAATACATAGATAAAGGAATTATAAAAGACTTTTTCTATATCCCAAAAGATGTAAGAAGAGAAAATATAAAGGTTTCAACTCTCAATGACCCTCAAATATTACATTATTATCTTAGCGGTTGGAAATATTGGGATTAAGATGTTGAGCGAACCTGAAGCATATTAATTTCTTTGCTTTGTTTTAGCGTTATTCTGAGAGAGGAAATGGTTATTTAGTGAGTCCGAAGAATAACGTTAACTCAAAGCAAAACTGCCCCTCACCAAGAATTTTTTATTAATAATCTAACATTGTACTTTAACAATTTATAAGGTGGTGCAAAAAATTGCACCCTACAGAACTAAAAATTATCATGGACAGTAGTGCAAGCGGTAGCAATGGTTAACGAGATTCTTCGGCTCTCACAAGCCCCAGAATGACGCTAAGCTAGAAGGCAAAACTACCAGCCAGTTACATTTACCCCAGAAACTACTAAAATAAAAATACCCGCTACTTGAGAATTTGTTCTCATACATATGAATGAATTCTATCATAATTTACTTAAGATAATAAAAAATTTGCCGATATATAGAATATGGAAAACTTTAGAGGTTTTTCATACCTCCTCCCCAAGTCTGGTAGCCGTTCTCATAAGAAACGGCTTTTTTTTATGCCAAAGTTTCAATTTTCCCCGTAATACTCGCAACAGCCTTGCCCCAGCCGCTATTTAATCCTTTTTTATCTCTAGGATCACCTACCGGACAATATTTTTTACCGACTTCTGCTATTGTTACAATACCCTTATCAACATATCCGGATTTTAAAAACCGTGCCATATCCATAATACATTCATCTACGCTATTATAAGATTTAAAACCTTTGCCCTTGCTAACGCCACCGACATTATTTTTAGTACGTGCCATATTACTTGTTCCATAAGCGCTTTCATTTATACATATTGCCGCGAGTATTGCAGCGTTTATACCGTATCGTTCTTGAGCATCTAAAAATACCTGCCCCTTATTTTTAAGAACACCATTTTTCTTATTTAATATTTTATTTAATTGTTCGGCAGTTCCGGTAAATTTGTCTGTCAATTCATCATTTTGTAAATCTAACTTTATATCAGAAGATTTTTTTACAACAACTTTGTTATTTGAAACAGATGATGATTTTGCAGCATTTGGATTTTCAGTCAACGTTTTCTCTCCGGCTTTTTTCTCTGATTTTTTATCATTATTTCCGCCTTCCGGGTTTATACTATCGGAACTATCAGGTAATGTATTTTCTGCTTTTTCTTGCTCTGTCGTTTTTTCAAAAGAATCAAACGGATTCTGCATCATCTGTTGTTGCTGATTATACATATCCCATACATTATCAGTCGGAAAGAGCTTGGTCATATCAAAATTCATATTAACTGACGGCATAGACATATCCGGCATCAAAGAATAAAAATTGTTAGTAAATACAGATGGGGTAATAAATAAATTACTATTGCACATAAAAGGATTAAAGCATGAGTTAAATCCACCAAACATAAACGGATTTCCCCACGTAGGCATAAATCCGCTCCAACAACCGAAAAACGGATTGCTGCCAAACATCCCGTGCATAAAACCATGTGTGAAATTGTGCCAAAAATTATGTGCGCCCATAAATTCTAATATCCCTTTATATTTATAAAGTCATATTATATAAACAAATTGCCATGTAAGTATGCAAAAAAATTAGTAAAACATACCAAAATAAGTTATACTTTAAAAATTTGGCATTAACAATTCTTAATATTATATCAAATTTTACTGTTATGTATAAGTAATAGTAGACATTATTTACTGCCGCCTATTTAACAGCATTATCCAGGAGTAAATTAATACCGTCATATACCTGCTGAAACTCTCTTGATGGTGCTAATTTAGGGCATCTGCGCATCTTATTTCCACGCCGGTAATCTTCTATTGCATCCTTTAGCTCAGCAAGCGGCAAAATTACAGTCTTGTGAAGAGTCTTCATGATTGCAAGACCTAAAACCCAGATAATTAAAGTTAAAAACACAATTACCCAAATTCCGACCGAACTAAGTTGTTTTACATCCATGCCGGCCTGATGCATCGCCACACGGTTAATTTTTGAAAGTTCAATTATATTATCAATAACAAATTCTTCCGCCGTTTTGTCTCCATCAAAAGCCTGTTTATAATCCTGCTTAATACTTTTTACCGCACTGGCCTCTCCTGATTCTGTAACGTTCTTTTCCGCATTATTCAAAGCTTCTTCAAATCCATCTATGTCTCTGTTAACCGATATTGCCGAAAGCATCTGTTCTGAATAATAAAGGGAATTTGTATTGTGCTTGTTAATATATTCAATTGAAGGAGCAAGTCTCAAAAAACCCCGAATTCCAGCTATTGCCATAATAGTAGAAAAAATTAACAGTAAAACGAAAGAAAAGTGTATTGATTTAGAAAAATTCATTTATAAATTCTCCTTAAGCATTTTCTCTAGCGATTCATCAGTACAAACAAGAAGCAGGTTATCCTCCGCAGAAATAACCTCCGTAGGAAACGGTCTTGTTAATTTATCACCCTTTCTTATAGCTGCAACAATTATTCCGTAACGATTCGGCAAAGCAAGCTCAATCAGATTTTTCCCAACCATAAACGGCTGGACACTTATTTCTACAAGCTGAATATCATCAGATGATAAATCCGTAATTACATTATGAAAAAGAATTTTATAAGCGTATTTTTTTCCATATTCTTCATCAGGATTAATCACACGCTTTGCACCTACTGCTTTTAAAATTCTTTCGTGAATTTTCTCCGTAGCCCTTGCTATTACATTTTCACACCCCATTTGTTTTAAAAGAGCTGTAGTGAGAATAGAGGCCTCCCGTGAACCTATCGCACAAATAACTATATCACGCTCGTTGGGACATAATTTAGAAAGAGATATTTCATCAGTTGCATCAAGACATATTACATCCTCTATAAACGCGGAAGCTTCATCGACAATATCTTTATCAATATCGGCTCCAATAACTTCAACCCCTTTATCGCAAAGAGTCTTTGCAAGAGACATCCCAAACTGCCCTAATCCTATTATTAAAACCTGCATTCTCATTATTTTTTCTCCTATGTTAAAGATAATTTTGCATCTGGATAACTTAACCTTGTCTCTATAATTTTTGAATCCACATAATAAACAATCGTAGCCGGCATTACACGCCCTATATACATTGTTAGAATTATAATCATCTTTCCGACTTCATCAAGCTGCGGTGTTGCACCAATCGTAAGTCCTACCGTACCAAGTGCCGATGCAGCTTCAAATATTAAAGAACTGTTGACTACCTGCTGAGTTGTTATAAGCATGCAGCTTGAGATAAGAAAAACCAACAAATATATTACTGTGAGCGTGATTGATTTTTGCACAGCTTCAAGTTTAATCGCACGATTTCTTATCATATTACTTTTTCCAAATAAAGTATTATAACAGGTAATAATTATTACACTAAATACAACCGTCTTAATTCCACCAGCCGTACCGCCAGGAGACCCGCCGATTATCATAAAAATAATAAACATTAAATAAGTTATTCCGCTTATGTGTGCTAAATCTACTGAATTAAATCCTGCAGTTCTCAATGTTGCAGATTGAAACCAGGAGTTATTAAATTTTTCCCACCAGCTCATACCTTCTAAAACTCCATTATACTCCGCTATCAGAAAAACCAGGGCTCCAATTATTAACAACAAGGCTGTTGTACAAAAAACAATAAGCGCAAGAGGTGCAAGCTTTTCACCTTTGAACAGTTTCGGGAAAGTAATACATATTGCAGGTGAAATTCCCCCAAGAATAATCAGAAATGAAATTGTATATAAAATTATCGGATTATCGTTATAAGCTACAAGATTATGACTGTTTAATACAAACCCCGCATTACAAAAAGCTGAAATAGCTGAAAATATCCCAAGTTTCAATCCCGCAAAAATATTATGTTCTGAAATACCAAATCCGATAGACAACAAAACGGCTCCCAACAATTCCAGAAAAAAAGTATATTTAAAAATCAAAAACAAAGACTCTTTAACTTCAGCCCTGCTTTCTGCATCAAAAATCCGTCTCGCATTCTTTTCATATCTTAAAGACATTCTTTTACCAAGCATAATAAATATAATTGAACTTATGCTCATAATTCCTAAACCACCAACCTGTATAAGAATAAGAAGAATAAATTGTCCAACAGGAGTCAATTCACAACTTATATCTATAACCGAAAGTCCGGTAACACAAACAGCACTAACAGAAGTAAAAAGAGAATCCAGGAACGACAAATTTCCTGATACCGGCAGAAACAAAAATAAGCTTCCCAAAACACACAGTAAAAAGAATGTAATAGATAAAATTCGTTCAGGAGATTTTGTAACTAAATCAAAATAGTTTTCTCTATTATTGCTCTGTTTTTTCATTCCAAACCTTTTTTGAAAAGTATAACATAAACAATTATACAATTAATTTAGAAAAAACAATGCCTTTATTCCTGAAAATTCACATTGTACAGGGAGATGTTTCTCTACTGATATAGATAATATGTCGTGTTTTAATCTTTATTAATTAGAAATACAAAATTATATGAAATCTGCCGGACATTTTCCTTTTTTAAGCATATCGATAAGAGGAAGCAGGAATTCTTCTTCGTCCTCACACCCGGTTTTTAATGAATAATATGAGATTTCGGCAAGTTCTTTGCAAATACTTAAGACGGGAGTTTTCCTGATTTTTGCAGAGAGTGCATAACGTGCAATGTTAAAGCGAAGCTCGTTGATTTCGTTAAAAGAGTATTTGCAGAGCATATTCTCGACTTCTTCTAATGCGGCCGGAGAATACATAATACCTTTATACAAAGCCGGAATGGAATATTCTAACCCGCCGCCAACGCAGTCGTGGTTTCTGATTTCAATAAAATTCCTTAACCTGACCTCCGGAAAATAAAGGTTTGCATGCAGCTTCCAATCTTCAATATCAGCCTCAAATCCTTCATACCCTTTTTCCATAAATTGTTTGAATGTCAATCTGCCGTTAAGATTAACAGTGTGTCCGCATCTGTTGATAAAAATCATCGGCGTTTCAAGGAGTCTGTTAACATAATCTTTAAAACACATGCCATCTTGGAATTTTGTTGCAAAACCGCATCTTTCATTATCGGTATTAAGCCATGCAAGCGCTCTAAAGGATTTATATCCGGTATCCACTCCGCCTCTGTATTTTGAATTAGCATACATTGCGGTTGCAAAAGGCATCATAAGGTTAGCTGCTCTGAACTTTCTCATTGCATCTTCTTCTGAAGAAAAATCAATCCCAACCTGAATTCCGGCAGTCTCTCTCATCATTACATCGGATAAAATCCCCCACAGATAGTTTGCCATAAGCGCGTACCGTCTTTTGGGAAGAAGTTTTATATTTTTATAGGTAGTAATAGGAGAGACCCCTTTATTTATAAGCTTAATCCCGAACTTATCCAAAATCGGAGCTAAAACCCCGTCAATTTCTTCCACCCGCTTTTTTAAATCTCTAATCAGCTCTTGCGGCTCAATACTCAATTCAATCTGGCAGCCCGGCTCAAGGGTTATTGTGTCATGAAGTTTTTTGAGCCCGATAATATTAATATCGTCCAAGATATAATCCCAGTTATCAACTTTTGCCACTTCTCTTAAAAGTTCGCAAACGCCTGTCTCTCCGCCGTAAGGCGCTGTCTGGCTCGTAACCTTTATAAGAGGTATCCGCTCATATTCCATACCGATTTTTCTTGAGGTTTTGCACCCGAGTATAAATTCCTCAAGAAGCTGGCTGTATTCTAAATGTCCTTCCGGTTTTGTTGTGCAATAGTTCACGATACTCTCCTTTCCCAATTATATCTTAAACATTTTTTACACTACAAATATAAATGAGAATTAAAGTTTTAACATTTGCCTATTTGTATTATTATAAATACCATGGTGGATTATTTACAACGCGCAAAGTTTTTTAGAACAAAAAAAAGACTCGGACAGAATTTTCTTATTAACCCTGATGTGATTGGGGATATTATAGATTTTGCAGGGATTACAAAAGATGATGTCATCCTGGAAATCGGCCCCGGAGTCGGATTCGTAACGGAACAGCTTGTTAAATATGCAAAAAAAGTTATTGCGGTTGAACTTGACGAGGAGGCAATTAAAGAACTTCAAAAACTTGAATGTGATAATTTAGAGATTATACATAACGATATCTTAAAAACAGATATTTCATCGTTAACAGAAGAGAAGGTGAAAGTTGTTGCTAATATTCCGTATTATATAACTTCACCCATTATTGCCCATCTTCTCGGCGAAATAGATGATTTGGAAAACAAAAACAGAAATCAAATTGTTGATATAATTTTAATGGTGCAGGAAGAAGTTGCGCGCAGGATTGTTGCAGCACCGAACAGTCCTTCAAAGCAATACGGGCTTTTGACTATTTTATCCCAATTTTGGGCTGATTGTGAAATCGTAAGACTTGTCGGGCGCAAATCGTTTTACCCTGCGCCGAAGGTTAATTCTGCGCTTGTATCTATGAAAGTAAGAAAAGAGCCTTTGCTAAAGCTCAAGGATTACAAGTTTTTCAGGCGTGTAATTAAAGCAGCATTCTCCCAGAGACGTAAAACTTTAAAAAATTGTCTCGTTAATTCCGGATTTGATAAAACAAAAGTTACAAATGCTCTTTTAGAGCTCAAATTAGATGAAAATATCCGCGGAGAAAAACTTTCTATTGAAGAATTCGGGCGGCTTGCGGAGTTATTGCTCGTCTAGAAATCCGACTTTATTAACACAAAATAATTTTAGCTTGTTTAATATATACTCATATTCGGAAATAATCGACTGATATTTCCAGCCTGTCTCGTCTTTAGCCTGCCATTTTAAGGCAAAGAGAGTTGTTTCAAACATATTAACTATTTCATTGCATTCTCTAATTGATTCGGTATTCATAAACCCTCCTTGTAATTACTCATGTTATAACACATGTAAAAACGAGCTGTCAAGTCTAACATGTTATAATATATGTTACTATTGAGGTAGTAACATGATAGAAAAGAGAATAGTACAGATAGGTAACAGCTGGGGCGTTGTTATTCCCAAAGCAATAATAGAAGGGCTTGGAATCAATCCCGTCCTTGATAAAGTAGAAATTTATCTAGAAAACAACGAAATCCGAATTCGCAAATTAAAAAAGTAGGTTGGGCATTCCTGCCCAATAAAAAATTCCCCTAAACCTCTAAACTTATAAATTCATAAACTCCCCCAGCCGGCTTTTGTTATAAAATATAACCTCCCAATAGCCCTGCACTCCCCTCGACAACTTCAACTGTTTGAAGGAGGGAAACGGGAGAAAATATCTGTATAATACAAGTATGAGTTTAGTATCAAATTTTATAGGCGGAATAGGGGTTAATCCTAATGGAGGATTAAATGGTATCACTCAACAGTTTGACTTGAGCGATACAACTTTTTCTGATCTTTTAGAAAAACAGATTGACACAAAAGAGACAGAAAAAACTAATTCTATTCTCTCCGGTCCGTTCGGCATTCCAGCAGGACTTGAAATTGACGGCTTGGACGGAATCGAATTTACGGAAAAAGCATTCGATCAGGCTGAAGCTCTGGGCGCCAAAACTGATTCTGAAAATGAAGATAATCAGAATAATAACATTTTTGATACCAACAACGATGGGGAAGTTACCAGCTCTGAGATGCTTACATTCTTTACATCACTTTTAGATAACGGCTCAACAGGACAGGAAGCACGCTCTGAATTATTTGATTTTGCAAGAAAACAAGCTACTGATTTTTATAACAAATATTCTAAAAGCGCTGTAAACAATCTAAATGAATTTGTAGACGATATAAAAGAAAAGATTAGCTAAAAATTTTTATCTCATTTTCCTCTGTTTGTTTTATAATAAAGTTATTGGAATTTAAATAGCTTTATTTTTGATTAATAAGGAGGTCAAATGGGCAAAATTGAAATTACGCACGAAATCGAAGAAAAGTGCTGTGTACACCGCGGGGTAAAAGGTGTTCCAGCTCCAATCCCTCAAGAAGGCGAATGGACTAAATGTAAAGAAATTAAAGATATTTCAGGTTTAACACACGGCTGCGGCTGCTGTGCTCCTCAACAGGGAACCTGCAAACTTACTTTGAATGTTAAAGACGGAGTTATTCAAGAAGCATTGGTTGAAACTCTTGGCTGCTCAGGCATGACTCACTCTGCTGCTATGGCCGGCGAAATATTACCTGGCAAAACTATTCTTGAAGCTTTGAACACAGACCTTGTTTGTGACGCTATCAACGTTGCTATGAGAGAATTATTCTTACAAATCGTATATGGAAGAACTCAAACAGCTTTCTCTGAAAACGGACTTCCGATAGGTGCCGGTCTTGAAGACTTAGGAAAAGGTCTCCGCTCTCAAGTTGGTACCATCCACTCTACTAAAGAAAAGGGTGTAAGATACCTTGAACTTGCTGAAGGTTATATCTTAGAACTCGGTCTTGACAAAAACGATGAAGTTATCGGATACAAATTCGTAAACCTTGGTAAAGTTATGGACGCAATTAAATCCGGCGTTGATCCTAAGGAAGCTTACGAAAAGAATATCGGAACTTACGGCAGATTTGCTGATGCTGTTAAGACTATCGACCCGAGAAAAGAATAGTAAAAAAGTGACTAGTGAATAGTGATTAGTGAATAGAATTTTGCTAAGAGCTTTTTATTAGTCATAGAGTACGATTATTGAACATAGTAGAAATTTAGTCTATTCACTACTCACTATTCACTAATCACAAAAATACAACAATCAAAGAAAAGAGGAAATTATATATGACAGTAAAATTTGAAGGACAAGACAGGCGCGAAGCTACTCTTAAAAAAGTTTTACCTGAATACGGTTTCAAAT
>CALUQF010000036.1 GCA_944322835.1 Candidatus Gastranaerophilales bacterium
TGCTATGAGTATGATGAAGTTTTGTGTAAGATGAATATATCATAGCTTTATGTTAACATGAACGAGTTAAATGTAAAGGGCTACATCGTATATACGATGTAGCCCTTTTATCATTTCATTTTATGCTAAATTTTTTGCAAAATTATGAAGCTGTTCGGTGCAAGTGACAGGTGTTGGTTCATATTATTTATATCATCTCTGCCGGTATTTGTGTAGCCTGAACCGCCATATTTTTTTGCATCACTGTTGAAAATTTCTTTCCAATTGCTGCCTTGCGGGAAACCATAGTACTCATAGTTTCCGCTGTGGAACCCGTGGCCGTAATTTTTGATAACAAGTAACTCTTCATCTCCAAGTTTTAAATGGTGGCTGTGAACAAGATGCTGGTTATCTTTGTAAGTTCCTACGAATTCTCCTTTTGCAAGAACCTCAGAACTATCAAGTAATTTTTTTAGATCTGCATTAAATGTTACCATCTCTTCTTTCAGGTTTTTGTAAAGCCCTTCTTGTTTCATAGAGCCGATGACGCTGTCTGGTCTAGCTATAGACTCTAGAGTGTCATACCCTTTTTGGTTTACTATGTTTTCCCTTTCTTTAGGATCTACTGTTCTTTTTTCAGCATCATCTGAAAGTTCTCTAAAGAATTTGAAATATGATAAATCAGCTTCATCATCGCCCTGGAAGAACATTTTAGGGCCAGGTGTTGTCATAACAGTTCCTAGCATAAGCTTTTGTTTTGCAACAGCGGTTTCAAAAACATTGATAAGTTCCTGTTTTGGAATAAATCTATTTATTCCAAAACTTTTTTCTGTCTTAGCAATTTCAGTATTTGTCATATTTTCAAAATCTTCAGAAGTCACTAGTTCTGCTATATTCTGTGCTGCATGTGCAGCTTTTTGTCCTTTTGAAGCTTGACTATCACCATCAACAGAGACAAACAGGTTAAAATGTCTTGCTATATATTTAGGAATAAATCTTGTACCATCTTCATTTCCGATTTCATCGTGGCTGTATCCGTATTTTACTCTGTAGTGTGATGTTTTTATATAGTTGTCCAGGTCATTAAGAGCAAAAGTATTTGGTTCTAGGACTGATTTCTCAACAGATTCTTTATATTGAGAGTCCCATTCACTATCAAACCCAATACTCCAAGGACTTGTTTTTAATCCTTTACGGTTGTTTTCA
This sequence comes from Candidatus Gastranaerophilales bacterium, assembly GCA_944322835.1. Classification (GTDB taxonomy): domain Bacteria; phylum Cyanobacteriota; class Vampirovibrionia; order Gastranaerophilales; family Gastranaerophilaceae; genus CAG-196. The sequence goes on from CALUQF010000036.1 coordinate 1,186, forward strand.
ACATTGTGATCAACAAATTCTAACTGTTCATCATGCGTAATGTGCGGGGGTTCATAATAACTTGTAATCGAATGGCGCTTATGCTCGTGGTCTTCTGCTATAAGGAAAACTTCCGGAGCATGTTCATTAACCTCTACAGCAATTTGTCTTAATAAATAATCAGAGCCGACTTTATTGGTTAAATCAAATCTAATTCCATCAACTTTAAATTCTTTTGCCCACCACAAAGCAGCATTAGTCATCCAGTCTCTTACATATCTGTTATTGTCGCCTTCATAATTAAGGAGATTTCCGAATTCCCCAGAACCTTTAATATATGGCCCGGTTTGGCTTAAATAATCTCCATCAGGCCCCATATGATTTGGTACCATGTCAATTATAACATTAAGCCCCTTTCCATGGCTGTAGTCAATTAACTCTTTTAACTGTTCAGCTTGACCAAGGTTTTCATTTACCGCAAACTTATCTACTCCATCATAACCCCACTGTTTAGAAAAAGTATTCTCTACAGGCATGAGCTCTATTGCTGTAGTAGTACCTTTTTTAGCAATTTCATCTATGCGTTTTTTTGCTGCCTCAAAAGTGCCTTCCTCTGTCAAAGTCGGAATATTAACTTCATCGATTACTAACCTTTCTAAACCTCTTAACGGTTCATCAGGTTTTCTTACAATACGTCTAGAATCTTTTCCTTCTAACCAGTTTGTATTTTTCCATTCATAGTTTTCTGTATCATAGACCGAGCTCCAGCCATGAATATTTTCTTGTTTTTTGCTGTAAGGATCTTTCACCATATTAACATCATTGTCTTTTGTAACGACAATATATCTATATTTATCATTAGGTTTTGCATCAATATCGTTTGCTTCAAAAACACCGTCGCCTTTGTGCTCCATAGGGTATATTTTTGAGTTTTCATCTGCAGGAGTTAGTTCTTTATTAATGCCTGCTGCAGCAGCGGCGGTTGTTAAGCCTAAGACACCAACTAAACGCTCTTTTATGTTTGAAAGCTTGCCGGCTGCTTTATCAGCAACTTCTACAAACACAGCTTTTGCATCAGGAAAAGAGAATAATTTAAAATTTGTTTTTCCCTTTTGCTTAACATAATTTGCTCCCCAGCTGGCATGTTCTGCCCAGTTTCTCTTAAAAGATGGGGCTTTTGTCTGAATTTTGGGGCTTGGTACCCTTGTTAAACCAATGTTTTCAACTTTCATTTTAAATCTCCTAACACACACTAATACATTATTAATAAAACATATGAAAAACTTTTTTGCTATTGATCTTTGGATTTAAATCCAAAATTTTTAAGTGTTGTATCTTTTTTTCTCCAATCTTTTTCAACCTTTACCTCCAGACTTAAAAATACTTTCTTATCAACAATAGACTCTAATTCAGTACGGGCTTCTGTCCCAATTTTTTTTAATAAACTCCCTCCTTTACCTATTAAAATACCTTTTTGGCTTTTTTGCTCGCAATATATTGTCGCATATATTTTATCAATCTCTTCTTGCTCTTCGTATTTATCTACCTGGATTGCTACAGAATGCGGGATTTCGTCTTGGGTATTAAGCAAGACTTTTTCTCTTATTATTTCTTCTGTAACAGATCGCATGCTCTCTTCTGTTACTATATCATCAGGATATAGCTTCTCTCCTTCGGGTAACCTTTTAAAAATATTATCTAAAAGAGTATCTTTATTTCTTCCGGTTTTTGCAGAAACTCTTATTACGGGGATATTTTCCGTAAACAATGTTTTATATGTAAGAAGGTTTTCTTCTATTTTTTGTATATTTTTGACTTTATCAACTTTATTCATAACCATGACCACAGGTATTTTAATATCTTTGAGCAGGTTTTCCACTATCCACTTGTCACCTCGACCGGCCGGTTCAGATCCGTCTACAAGAAATAATACTAAGTCCGCATCCGGAACTGCAACTTTTGCCTCATCAAGCAGAAATTCCCCAAGCTTATTTAAGGGTCTGTGCACCCCCGGGGTATCTACAAAAATTATTTGTCCCCGACTTTCTGTTAATATTCCTTTTATTCTCTTCCTGGTAGTTTGTGCCTTGTCTGTTGTAATTACTATCTTCTGTCCCAATATCTGATTCAAAAGAGTAGATTTGCCAACATTAGGACGCCCTAATATTGTTACAAAACCACACTTCATAATTAAAAAGTATACCAAAAAATAAATCAGCCATGTGGTTTTTTAAGTTTTGTAAACAAAAAAAAAGCAATTTTTTGTAATATTAATACTTTATATATGTACGGGATAATTAAGTAAAGGGATATTTTATGACATTTACACCAAATTGGAATACGAATTTTAACAGTTATGGTTTTGGAGCTAATATTTTTTCTCCTTGGAATACATTCAGTTCTCCTTGGTCATCCTCAAGCTCTTCAACCAAGAGTAAAAATGAAGAAACTTATGATGAATATATGGAACGTTTAAAAAAAGAACGAGAGCTGGCAAAAGAAGAGCTCAAGATAAAATATGAAAAGCAAGAGCTTAGAAGCGCATATGTTAAAGAATTAGAAAATGTAGATAAAACAATGACCAGAATAAAAGCTGGTAAAAAAGCTGATGGTTCATCAACAGTAACAGCGTCAAGCAAGGATTTGGGATTCTGGGGAAAAGCTGGGAGATGGCTTTCTAATGCGGGAACTGCATTAAAGAATATGGGGAAAAGTTTTATTGGCTATAAAGAAGACGGCTCATGGAGCCTTGGAAAATGTCTTAAAAATATTGCAATTACAGCTGGTGCAGTTGCTTTAACGTTTATTCCGGGCGTGGGACCTGTTATAGGAGCTGGCATGCTCGCAACGGGTGTTATCGGCGGTGGTATAGGTGTCGCGAAAGGTATTTCTAAACTTAATGATGCAAAAACTGATGTAGAAAAAGATAAGGCACAACAAGAAATATGTGCAAATGCATTTGTTGGTATAACATCGGCTCTTGGTATAAAAGGGCTTGGCAAAAGTTTTAGAACGGCAGCTTCGACTTCCTCTAAAGCAAGTACGGCAGCAGCAAGAACAAGTGTTGCCGGTAAAGTTATTGAAAAAGCTTCTAACGCGGGCAGAGATATGACAGTTAATGCTTTTAAAGCCGTGAAACATAGTGTTAAACAAGACCTGAAAAACGTCCATGACAATGGCTTCTGGCAAGCTTACAAATCAAAAGCTTCTTCGGCATATAATAGCATCAACAGCTGGAAAGAAAGATATAATAATAAACGTGCAGAGCTGCAAAAATCCGTTGAAACAAGACTCACTGACGTAGATAATCAAATTAATGAAATACAAAATTTAAGCCGGATTAATGGCAGATTAACACCTGCAGAACAGCAAAGATTAGCCCTCTTGAAAGAAGAAAGATTATGGCTTCAAGAGAACAAAACAGAGTTGGATTTATATTTCTCAACAACAAATGAAAAGAGTGTATATGAACAATTAACCAAAGATAACTCCGGGATATCAGCTCAAACAGCAATTGCAAATAGAAATGTATCTGCAACACCTAATCGTGTTCAAGGTGTGGATATTCCAGAAGTACAGCTGTCTGCATTCAATAAAAGAATTCTTGCAGAACAAAAGAAATATTCAAAAGCACTAAAAGAACTTGCCAAAACAAAAGAAAACGTAATGCGTTCATTGGCAAAACATCCGGATGACAATGCCATAGAATTATCAAGATATATAACAGATTTGAATGTTCATAAAAAATGGTATAAACCGTCAAGCTGGTTTAAGAATGATTATCTGCTGGCTATTGGCGGAAATAACCCCGGGAAATATGGGGAAGTGCTTGGTATTACATTAACAGCTCCTGCTTCAAATGTTCCAAAAGTTCTTGGAAGCTGGATTGAACCAATATATTCAGGCCCGTTCTTATTCTCCGAAGATTTGACAGCAGAACAAACATCAGAACTTTTAACCCAGCTTGAAACCCAAGCGAAAACTTTAGAAGCAGAATTAGACTCTCTAAAAGAAATTAAAACAGAAAAAGAGTTGGAGGCTTATAAGACAAAATTAACACAACTTGCACAAGGAAAAGGCAAGACGGCACAAGCTTCTGAATAGACATGTAATTTATATATATATTGCGTATTTCCTTCAAAACTTTGAGCAGCAGAAATTTACACGACTATTTAGCAGTTTTTAAAAACTCTTCAATAAATTCATCAATATTACCATCCATCACAGCATCAACATTGCCCATCTCATAGCCGGTTCTATGATCTTTTACTAACTTGTATGGATGAAAAACATACGAACGGATTTGAGAACCAAAATTAATGTCAAAATTCTCACCTTTTAACTCGGCTAACTTCTTTTCATGCTCTTGTTGTCTAAGTTCTAATAGTTTAGATACTAGCATCTGCATAGCATTCTCTTTGTTCTGGAGCTGTGAACGTTCCTGCTGACACTTTACGACAATTCCTGTAGGTTTATGCAAAATTCTTACCGCAGTTTCTACTTTATTAACATTTTGGCCGCCGGCACCGCCCGAACGCATTGTATCGACTTCAATATCCTCCGGAGGAATTGTTATTGTCTTTTCGTAATCCGGAATTATTGGTGATACCTCGCAGGAAGCAAAACTTGTCTGGCGTTTCCCGTTTGCATTAAATGGTGAAATCCTAACTAATCTATGCACGCCTTTTTCTGCCTTTGCATAACCATATGCATATTTTCCGGTTATTTTTATTGTTGCCGATTTTATACCGGCTTCTTCTCCTTCGGATTTATCTATAAGTTCTACTTTCCACCCTTTTGATTCAGCCCAGCGTGTATACATTCGTAAGAGCATTTCTGCCCAATCCTGCGCATCTGTTCCGCCGGCTCCAGCATTTATTGATAAAAAAGCATCGGCTTCGTCATATTCGCCGGATAGCATTCTTCTTATCTCATATTTATCTAATTCTTTTTCAAGAGCGGCAAGTGCTGAACCACTCTCTTTAAGTAATTCTTCATCTCCAATTTCTTCTGCGGTCTTTGCATCTTCTATAAGATTATTCCATCTTGAGAACATCTCGAGGATTTCTTTTATTTCTCTGGATTTTTGACCTAATTCGGATGCTAAATTCTGATTAGCCCAAACTTCGGGAGTTTGAAGTTTAGCTTCTGTTTCCTTTAGTTCCTGTTCTAATTTATTAAAATCGATTCCTTGCCTGTCTTTATTTATACGTTGCTCAAGTTCTTGAATATTCATAACTGCTTTACTAATTCCACAACTTTTTTATGTATATTATCTATTGTATCAGATGCATCAACTATTTTAACCCTGTCTGGTTCTTGTTTGGCAATATTTATATAACCGGCCCTGACTCTATTAAAAAAATCAATTCCAGCTGATTCCATTCGATCTTTTTTCGTTCCAATACGTGATAAGGAAGTTTTTATATCTATGTCAAATACAATTGTTAAATCAGGTTTTAATCCGTTTACTGCAATATTATTCAGCAATTTAATCCTGTCAATATCCAGCCCGCGTCCATAACCCTGGTAGGCCAGCGTTGAGTCAGTATGCCTGTCACATAATACGTAAACACCATTTTCTATTGCGGGTTTTATTATACAATCGACATGCTGTGCTCTGTCTGCTAAAAAAAGAAATGATTCACACATCGGCGAAACTTCACCTTCGTAATTTAAAAGAATTTCCCGCAATTTTTCTCCTAAACCTCTGGCGCCGGGTTCTCTTGTCAAAAGTGTAGTATATCTCTGAGAACACAAATATTTATCCAAAAGCTTTATCTGTGTTGTCTTGCCGCAGCCGTCTGCACCTTCAAATGTTATAAACAAACCTCTTTTCATATTAATAATTTTATTAGATAAATATGAAAAAACAATGTTATATAAATAATTTAATTATAATCTCTTAATGGCGGGCGGGTTGAGTCGAAATCTCCGTATAAATTGTTTTTCTTTGTCCTTTGGATATCAAGCGGCTCATATAAACTCTGATCTTCCAAAACCGGTTTCTGAGATGGTTTTTTGAAGTTTATATTATGAATACCTTCTTCTTGTGTATTGAATTCCTGTACCTCTTGAGCAGGTTCTGCCTTAACCTCAAGTTTTGAATTGAGTTTTGCTTCCTCTTCCTGCTGTTTCTTTAGAGCTTTTTCCTCGGCTTTTCTCTGCCGCTCTTCTTTAAACTGCTGCCATTTTGATTTTGTATCATCCATCTTGGCATTTACACGTGATTTTGCAACGGCATAATCCTTGCCGCCTTCTTTATGCCATCTTCTGTATTTTTTTGTAAATACGTTATCAAAGTTACCCATATCATAATATATCTGATGGGATTCTTTTTCATAAATATCAGCAGGAAGAACTTTTAGCTGTACGTTTTGTGCAATTTCCGGGCAGAGCATTCTTGAATAATCCCTAATTTTCTGGAGCTGTTCTGTCTGGGGAGACGGACCGCGTGTAATGATACGGTTTTCTACTACACTTATGGTTTTATAGAATGTATTGGACCATAAAACCGTGTTGTTTTTTGTATCAACGAGGACTGCATATGTGCTTATTTTGTAAGCCGGGTCAACAACCGTAGCTCCCGGAATATTCAAAAAATCCCAAAATGTACGTCTTAATATATAATTCTCCGAATCAATTGCAGATGTTATCAAAAGCGCATATCTGGCTTGAGATTTATCGGCTATTTTTTTTAGAGAAACATAATCTACGGTATAAGTATTCCTAAACCTTCCCGTTAAGTTTTTTGCAGATATCATTACGTACGGATTACTTTTAAGTAATTTCCGTTCTTCGCTCACTGTAGGAACTTTTATATAATCAGTTTGATTTAGAATATTTGCAACCTCGCCGGCAAAAAATTCCGCCGTTGCATTAAAAATAAAAGAGTCGATTGCCTGATTTTCAGTTACTATATTATCAGGAATTACAAGCACCTTATATTGTTCTGCATTTACATAAGGCGCAATAAACATAACTATCCCAACTACTAATATTTTTAATAAATCTCTCACGATAAAATTATATCATAATCCTAAAAAACAGCCAATTATTAATATCTTGTTACTTATATGATTTACTGGTATTATATACATAACTGAATAATGAGGAAAATTTTTAATAAATATATAATTATACTTGTATGCTTTTATGCAATATGGTTACTAGGGGTTCCGTATATTTTTACCAAAACCCTCCCTTTTGTATGCCAAAAAGTTTCGGAAGGGGCAGATTATGAAATAGTAGTCACTTCGCCTGAATTAAAATTAAGCGTTCTTCCCATTGCCGTATTGAAGGCCGAGGAGCTAAAGGTTAAGGATAAAACATCAAACGATTATACGCTTATACATAACCCTTATGCAAAAATCCGTTTGCTCCCGTTTCTTTCGGGCAGAGTTCATATAAATAAAATACAGGCCGATGATATTATAATAAATGCTCTTCTTAAAAAAGATATGGAGCTGGATAAAAATTTCTTTCAAAATCTTAAGAAAGTCAAAGTTAAATGTGACGAGGTAAAACTCAATCGTTTTATGATAACTTTATGGCAGAAAAACATAAAAACTCCGGTTATTTATACGGGTAAAGATATTTTCTATAAAAGAAACGGTCGGTATGTTGAAATAAATTTTGTAAGCAAAGTTGATATAAATAATTCTATATCAACCGCAGAGGCTAATCTTTTTCTTCCTTCTAACAATGATGTAAGAAAAAGTATTATTGATATAAATATAAAGAATTTTAATCTTGCACCTTTAGGTGACTATTTAAAGCAATACCTTCCGTCCGATATGGTTCGTCTGGAAGGTATAGTTAATGTTGATGCGGATAAATCAGGTTTGCATGCAGTGCTGGACAACTGTTCCGTTATTATGAAAGATGATGCAAAATCAATGATTTTTCCTGAAAAATTTACAATTGATTCTAACTTTAATATTACAAGTAAAATAATAGATTTAGAAAATGTTGATATAAAATCTGAAAATATTGACGTGCGTCTGGACGGCTCTATTAAAAATTATATGGATACGCCGATGACACTTTTGGACTTGAATGTTCAATTGAATGAATCTAAGATTCAGGATATAGTAAAACTCTTGCCGCCTATAATAACAGAAGATTTTAATGTATATAAGCTTAAGCAAAATAATGTCTGGGGTAAAACTATCGGCAATTTTTCGGTTAAAGGCGATATAAAGGAACCTGAAATTAACGGTGATATATTTGTTGATGAGATTATTTTAAACCGGCCGATTAAAAATGCCAGAGGAGCTACTGTAAAGCTCAAATTTACCGGAAGATATCTTAATTATGATGTAGATGTTCCGGCAGGTGGCGCGGAGAGAGTATGGGTTAAGGGCGGTGTCGAGTTATATAATGTTAAGTATGCAGATATGAGGATTTGGAGTACAAAACATGTTGATTTGGCGCTTGCTGAAGAAAAAATCCTTCCAGTGCATGAGGTTTTGAATTTTATAATAGGCCCCGTTCCTATTATGGATGTAAAAGGTAATGGAAATATTGATATTATTGTCAAAGGGAATCGCAAAGACCCGCATGTATGGGGTGTTTTAAACTTTTATAATGTAACAACTTATTTCAATGATATGAAAGATTTGGTGCTCGAAAAAGGAGAAGCTGTTTTAAAATTTAATGACCAAAATGCGGCATTTACTACAAAAAAAGGATTTGTTAACGGAAAACATATTGATATAAATGGAGTTTGCAATCTTGAGGGTAAGTTTGATTTTGACGTCAAATCGTCTCAACAGGAATTAAGCGGACTGTATAAGGCCATTAAAACGGCTGTTATGTTAGATGATCTTCAGGAAATTTTGCCCAAACTTGACAGCTCTAGCGGGCTTACAGATTTGACTCTTAAAGTATACGGTGCTGTTAAATATGTTGAAGATTTGAAATTTAATAAAAACTTTTCTTCAAAAGGAACGCTGACACTCCTTGGAAATACTTTATCAATGCAGGGTGTAACTCTGAAAAACACCAGAGGAACTATTGATTTTGACGGTATTGATGCAAATGTAGATATTACGGCAGCAATCGGGAAATCTAGGCTTGCCGCGAATGCTTCGATTAAGGATAAAATAGCTGATGTAGATATTTCTATACCCAAGTTTAATCTGAACGATATTATTCCTGATAAACTGCAAAACGAACTCGGGAATATTCTTTTGAATGTTAATGCCGAATACAAAGGAAAAATTAACGAAATCGAGTATGATAAAGTTAAATTTAATGCCGATATTTTAGGCTCAACTCCGGATAATAAATTAAAACTTTCAAAAGGCAGAATTGTTTTAAATAATGACAAGTTGGTTGTTGATAATCTTAAAGGTTCAATGGAGGATAGTAATTTCAATGTAAACCTTATTGCAGATAAAATTTCATCTAAAAAACCTAACCTAAACGGAAATATTCAGGCAAAATCTTTTGACCTTTCTTTAATTAACATTCTCGCAAATTATCCTTTTGTGCCGGAAGAATTGAAAAAACAAATTAAAACAATTAAATTTAATAAAGGTGAAAAGATTAATCTGAATGCGAGAATTAATAATAACAAAATAAATGCATATACAGATTTGGGCGGTATATCTTTTATTTATACTCCTCTCAATCTTCCGGTAAAAATCATAAACGGGAGCTTAATTATGAGGAGTAATAATCTAAGACTCAATAAAATTAACTTTCTTGCAGACGAAATGCCGCTTCTTGCAGACGGCGAGATTTATGATGTATTGTCAAAGCAAAGTTTTGATATGTATTTTAACTCAAAACCAAGACAGGATTTTATTGATAAATATATTAACAAAAACCAAATTTATCCGATAAAAATAAAGGGTGATATAGTGTATTCGCTGAGGGCTAAGGGGGTAAAAGACGATTTTGACGTAAAAGCGAATGCGAATATGTCAAAAGATTCCAGCATTTATTATCTTGGTGCAACAGTCGGCGATGTGGAAAATGCTATTGCCCTGAATCTTGATGCAAAAATTCTTAAGCAAAACATATTAAAAATCCGCGAATTTTCTTATGACAAACTAATTGCTTCGCAAAGCGGACGCGAGACAGAATTAAACATGCTAAAAGCAAAGGGCGGAATAGAAATATTTAAAGACGATTTAGCCTTTAATAACCTGCATATTAAAACAACAAATCCTACTGATGCCAGAATTTTTAACATAATATTCAGAAAACCAAATATTAAACAGGGACAGTTTACGTCCGATTTGCATTTTAACGGTAAATTGTCCAACCCTAAACTTAACGGCAGCTTCCATATCTTTGAAACGAATATTCCGTTTTTAGATACAACTATGAAAAATATTACACTGTTGTTTAAAGATAAAACAATAGAACTCACCTCAAGCGGTGAAATTCTAGGAAATGATATAACAGTTCAGGGAGTTATGAAAAACAAACTTACTCCGCCATATTATATTAATCAGGCAAAACTTCAAACAAAACTTTTGGATTTGAACTATATCGTTAATAAATTAAAACTATCCCAGGTGGATAATTACCAGACATTTGAAAGTTTTGAAGGTTTCGATTTAACCAGTGTTGTTGTTAAAAATATAAAACTTGAAGCTGACAGTATTCATTTGAGAAACCTTATTGCAGAAAGATTTTTTGCAGACGCTTCGCTTAATGAAAAAGGTGTAATTGATGTATCAAATTTCCAGTTTAACATCGCAAACGGTGTTTTGAACGGACAATACAGGTATAATCTTAAATCTAATAATACCGGAATAAAACTAAAAGCTAAAAATATTGATGCGAACGACCTGTCAATAGCATTATTTGACTTAAATAACCAGCTCTACGGCGATATGACAGGTGATATGGATTTGTCCTGTGACGGTACAAATTTTGAAAATTGTATGAAAACGCTAAACGGACATACTATATTTGATGTTTCAGACGGCAGAATGCCAAAGCTGGGCTCTCTTGAATATCTTCTAAAAGCCGGTAATCTTTTGAAAGGCGGATTTACCGGACTCTCTATAAACAGTATTATAGATATTGTTACACCGCTCAAGACTGGTGAATTTTCAAACATTCATGGCGATATTAATATTAAAGACGGTATTGCAAAAAATATGGAAATTACAAGTACCGGCAAAGACATGCATCTCTATATTTCAGGGAATTATAATTTCTCAACGGCAGATGCAGAAATGGAAGTACTGGGTCTTTTGTCTAAAAAAATCTCAACAATGTTCGGCCCGATTGGGAATTTATCTCTAAACACTTTATTCAACGCAATTCCCGGAGTGGATTTATCAAAAGATACGGCTTTATTATCAAAAATCAATAAAATTCCCGGAATTGAACTCTCAAGCAAAGCTTACCGCAAATTTATCGCAGAAATAAAAGGTAATATTAACGGCGAAGATTACGTTACAAGCTTCAAATGGGTAAATTAAAATTAGATTTTGCCAATCCATTTACTTTTATCTATGTATCCTTTTGTATAAAAACAGTTCCGTAGGTTGGGTGAAACCCAACAATTTATTATAATTTATTCATAATTCTTTATTGATTAATAAAATAGCATAATTGTATTTTGTAATATATTACATAACGTTAAAAATAACGCAATCTATTTATTTGTTGGGTTTCACCCAACCTAAAGAATTGGGGTAAATATAGTAAAAATATATTATTCATTTCTTATGCTATATAATCTAGTCTATGCCCGTCATCTTTGTCCGAATTTGATTTATCATTTTGTGTACTGTTGATTTCACGTTCTTTCTTTTGCTTTAATATGTCTTCATATTTTCCTGCAATATTGGAAGTTTCCGGAACTTTGCTATCCCAGTATGAAAATTCCTGCATCAGTTTTTGATATTCGGGAGACTCTCTATCTGTCGTACTATGCTCATATCTGATAACTTTGTCTCTTGCATTATCGAATTTTTTGCAGGCAAAATAATAATCATTTGCATATATATTGTTTGGAGAATAAGTAAAAATCCTGCTTGTTTCCATTTAAATATTAAATTCCTTTCCTTTTCTATTATAATAAAGTAATTTTTTATAAAAAAATTGCCTTATTATTTGCTTATGTAAATTTCTGTGTATAAAAACAGGGGGCCGGTCTTAAGACCGGCCCCCTGTTTTTATAAATAATCTGCTATACCTTAGCTAATTTGGCTTCACTTTCTAATTGTAACGTTACTGTTGTAATATCACAAACCGAAGATGGTCCAAAGTACTGGATGGCACCAGGGAATAAGTATCTGTCATGAAGCGCCCAATCTTCTCTGTTTTCTTCAAGTTTTTTGAAAACAGGTCCGTTTAATTCAACAAGAGCCTTCTTAATAACAGGTTTCATTTCGCCGTGGCGTCTTTCCATATTCATCATCATAGTTAACGGTACGCCGCCTGCAACCCAATCGTTAGCAGGTTCTGTAAGGTTCCTGATAGAAGATAGATAACCTGTTAGACCAAAATTAATTAAAGCAAAAGCATTGTAGCCAAGTGAATAGCAATAATCAGCATCAAAGTTTGAAGGGAACGCGCAGCGGCCTTCATAACCGAAGAAGTGTGCTTGAGCGTTAAACTTACCAATATAGCTTCCTTCTAATTTCATTTCTTCAAGTTTTTGAGAAATCATTTCGATTAATAACTTTTCAGTATCAATCTTCGATACCTGAACATTACCGTGCGGGTCTCTGTCTGCTAATAACTGTCCTTTAATTAATGCAGGAAGCGAGTTGTATACTTTTGCATTATCATCAGACAATCTGTTCTCAACAATAGCGAATTTCTCTCTGATGGTCGGAGCATTCATAAAATCAGGATCTGTTTCTAATTCTGCCATAATATCATTAAGATTTGCTATCATAGATTTCATCTCAGGTATAAATTCAATCAGCCCTTCCGGAATAACTGCTATACCAAAGTTTTTGCCCATATCAGCACGTTTTACAATAATATCTACCATGTAATCAATAATAGAAGCTAAAGACATTTTCTTAGTTTCAACTTCTTCAGAGATTAATGTAATGTTAGGCTGTGTTTGAAGTGCGGCTTCCAAAGCTACATGAGAAGCGCTTCTTCCCATAATCTTAACAAAATGCCAGTATTTCTTTGCGGAATTTGCATCTCTTTCAATGTTTCCGAT
>CALUQF010000037.1 GCA_944322835.1 Candidatus Gastranaerophilales bacterium
GACGCTACTGTAAAAATAATTATACTCAACATAAAAAAGTTTTTTCTGCCGAGAACCTTGCTGAACCAGCCGACCATAGGGATTACAATCCCGCTTGCAATCAGGTAGAAGGTTAAAATCCACATAGATTCTTCTCTGCTTACAGAAAAACTCCCTGCCATATGAGGAAGCGCTACGTTTGCAATTGTCTCATCCAATACAAACATAAATGCCGCTACCATTGTAGGCAGACACGCAAGCCAGGGGTTTATGTTATTTTCTTCTTCTATATTATTTGTCATTATCATCCTGCGCTTCTATCTTAAATATAACAGGCCTTAAGCCGTCGTTGCAGGAGCATATTGCAACGCCGGGTTTTCTTATCCAGTCACCGTAATAAAAAAGCTCGTTTTTACATCCGCCATGTGCAAGAGTAAAAACATACTGATAAATTGCTTTCCACGCTTCATTGCAAAATCCAGCCGGACATTCCCAGTCCGCATAAAATACTTGTCCTTCCATAAGCATAGGGCAGGCAGAAAGCCCTTCTACCCCGTATTCTTTTGCAAGTTCCTCATCAAAATTGCGTTTTAATACCGTAATCTTACATTTCTTCATAAAAATCTGTTATGCTCCCTTTCCCATTCAACTGAACTCATTCTTCCATGTCCGGGGTAAATAAGAGTTTGTGGAGGAAGTGTAAATATCTTGTTTTTTATGCTTTCTACTATCTGATCAAAATCTCCGCCTTCTAAATCACAGCGGCCTACAGCTTCTCTAAAAATTGTATCGCCGGAGAAAAGCTTACCGTCGGTCAAATAGCAGACACCGCCCTGCGTGTGCCCCGGAGTATGAATTACTTTTATTTCTAAATCTCCAAGCTTTAAAATATCACCATCTTGAACATAAATATCTATTTTCGGGATTGTCATTTGAGGCATACCAAACATAGGAAGATACTGGTTAGTTTTCTCTAGCCATCCTAAATCAGCTTTATGCATCACAACTTTAACATCAGAATTAGGCCTTATTCCTGCAATATGATCAAAATGACCGTGTGTTAGCAGAATATACTTAAGCTTAGCGCCCGCCCTCTCAAGCTCTTCATTAATATCACTATCAACTGCCGAGCAGTCAATAAGAGCTGCCTCTTTAGACTCATCGTCAATTATCAAATAATTATTATTATCAATAGGCGGTTCTATAAATGTTTTTAATATCATAACTATCTCCCATTATCTGCCAAATACCGGAGGCGGCTGAATATAAAGCGGTTTTAACCTTCTCCAGTCCGTCTCTGACTTTGTAATCGCAAGCTTTGTCAGAATTTCACCTAAAGGATACTCTCCCTGCTCATAAGATACCGCCTTATCCGCATATTTGCTAAACCTTTCAAGCAGGCTGTTATCAGTTATTAAAACTCTATCCTTTACAATTTCATCAACCCTCTCAAGCTCAACTGCCCCTAAAATTTTTCCATCATATACATATGCCTTGTTTTTTCTTGCATCTAACGCAACAAGATTTTCTCCGCCTAAAATTCTCGAAAGTATTTCTAAAGAAGAAACCCCGACAGCCTTAATCTGCAGCTGCTGCGCTAAAACTCTTGCAACGGTAACGCAGGCCCTTATTCCGGTAAAACTTCCCGGCCCTATATCTGTTGCTATCATATCAATATCTTTAGGCTCCAACCCTGCTTCCTTCAGGATTTTTACTATTGTTGATATAAGATACGCAGAATGATAATTTTCTCCATCAGATAAAATTATCTCACTTTTTATAATTTCTTCACCTCTGCTTAATGTAACATAAGTCTTATCAAGGCAGGTATCAAATGCTAATATATTCAACTTTCTAATCCTTCTATTACCTTAATATATTTTTCACCGATTGATTTAAACTCATAAACCCTGCTCTCATCATCGGCATAAACAACATTAATCTCAATTCTCTCAAATGGCAGTTCACCTTGAGAAAATTCTGCCCACTCAACAAAAGTTATTTTTCTTCCTTCCGAATACTCCCTGAGCTCGTCCGTTATTGTCTTAATCCCAGCATGCTCAAGCCTGTATAAATCAAAGTGGTAAACAGGAATTGATGCGCTATGATACTCATTTAGAATAACAAAACTCGGGCTTGTAACTTTTTCTTTTATCCCGAGAGCTTCAGCAACGAGTTTTACGAAAGCCGTTTTGCCCGCTCCGATTTCTCCGAAGAGGTTGACAAAACAACCCTCATCTTTCACAAGGTTAGCGAATTTGTATGCTAATTTTTTTGTATCATCTAAAGTTACGCATTTTTGTTTATACATACCCTGTTCCTTCCGCTTTCTTTTGCCTCATACAAAGCAGTGTCTGCGCGTTTGAATAGTTCTTCTCCGCTTTCTTCCGGCGTAAATTCGGCTAATCCCATACTTATTGTGACATTTATATTTTTTTTGTCAATAGGAATCGGCGCTGCCTCAACCGCTTTTCGCAAGCGTTCTCCAACGATTTGTGCTTCTTCAATATGGGTATAAGGCAGAAGAACCGCAAATTCTTCTCCGCCGTATCTTGATGGGATATCAGATTCTCTAAGGTGCTCTTTTATAATTGAAGCAACTGTCCTCAATACACTATCACCGCTTGCGTGTCCGTATGTATCATTAACCTTCTTAAAGAAATCTATATCAATCATCATTGCGCACAAAGGATTCTTTTGTCGTTTTGTAGTTGCAATTTCCTGTTTGAGCCGAACTTCAAACTGGCGTCTGTTATTTAGTCCCGTTAATGCATCTAAAGTCGCATATTGCAAGACTTTAGCATAAGTATTTGCACGGTTAATTGTTATTGCAGACTGTCTTGTAAGCTGTTCCAGATAACTTATATCACGCTTGGAAAGCTTATCAAGCGTGCTCCTTGCAGCAATACAGCCAATAATTTCTCCTTCAGACGTAAGCGGAAAAGCCCCTATTTTATCATCATTCGTAAGCAAATATTCTGTTTCGGGGGTTAATTGTTTTAAAGTGTCATAAATTCTTTCATCGTTGCAGGCTTTTGGCCAGACAAGCTTAAATTCTCCGTCCTTATACAAAAACACATATATTAAGTGGTCGGATATAAATCTGTCAAGCATTTCGCCAATCAACGGAACTATATAATTAAGTTCATATTGGGTTTCAATAATTTTTGCAATATTTTTCATCGAATCATGAAAATCAACGTTAATCTTTGACTGTTCATTCAATACAATGTTTTGGATTTTTAAAGCAGTCTGAGCCGCAAAAATTTTCATTAAGAACAGAAATTCCATATCCAGAATAGTATCTTTGCCCAAAATCAATTCAATTATCCCGAAAATTTTTCCATCATTAATCAACGGCATATAAAGCGATTTAATGGAAAGCTTAACATCTCCCATAACCGGCGGCAGTTTGTACGCTTTTGAATTAATAACAAAGTCATGCTCTCTTATACTTTCATAAATATTGTATATTTCAGATGAGTCATCAATAATACTCCAGCATTCATTGCAATATCTCAGAGTATTTGTTACATCATCAAAAATATATATTGAGAGTTTCTCAAACTCAATATATTCATTTAAACTCTTTTCCAAGCTTTCCTGTAATCCTGATGTATCAGTTTTTTCAGAAAGTATTTCGGAAACTTTTGCTAAAAAATGAAAATCTTTGGTATTCATTAATATCTGTCATCCTCATCGTATTCGTTAAAAAACTCAAATCCTGCACACGTTCTGAAATTTTCAACAATCGCCTTATCAAAATCTTCGTCCGGCACGATTTTGCCGTTTACATACGTGTAGCTTATACCCGTAGTAGGTTCATCTGTCAATTTATTTGTATAATATTCATCACTTGTAATAAATTTTCTTGAAACTTCATTCAACAGATTAAAAATATACGCAGACTGTAATTCAGAAGAATCCGGTTCTTCTAAGATAAGCATAGCCGCTTTTTGAAGCTCGTTTACGGAATCTCTGTACCGGTGCAGACTTCTTAATAATACAGCAAGGTTATAATGTGCCTCATATCTCATCGGCTCAAGTTTAATTGCTTTGCAATACTCAAGCCCGGCTTCCCTGTATTCACCCCTCAAGTGGTGCGCTACGGCTTTGTTATAATAAATATCATAGTTCTTTTTAAGTATTTTTAGAGCTTTTTTATAAGCCTCAATGGCCTCTCCTAAATATTTGTAAGCCAAATATCTTTTCTCAAGCGGAAGATACATTGCTTTTTGTTTATAAGCAACGCCTTTATTATAATAAGCAATCCCCCTGTTTCCCTTCACACTTTTTACATTGCTATATACATACGGAATCCATAATTTGAGGAGTCTTATCTGTGTAATAGTGTCAAACTGTTCAATAGCTTCATCAAAAAATCCTAAATCTTCAGAATAAACAATTCCTAAATTCATTCTTGCCATAACGTATTTGGGGTTATATTGAATTGCGTGTTCATAAGCATCTACAGCAGAATAATAATCTTCATAAACAGCATATATATTCCCGAGATTAAACCACGCTTCATAGTGTTCAGGGAAAAGCTTTAAACCTTTATCATAAAATTCAAGCGTTTTAGCCATATTATCCTGACTATAAGCCTGGTCGCCTTTGTAGATATAATACATCCCTTTAACTTTCATAACCTGCTTTTCAATCCAGCCCCAGAAAAAGAATGTCAGTAAAGCCAGAATGCAAATAAGAATTATAAATGTTACTTTAGAAAATAATTTTTTGAACACTCGCTTCATACTATTAAATTATACCACAGGTGCAGATAATTTTATGTTAAAATCATATTATGGATATTTTTGTAATAGAAATAATAGACGCTGATAATGTTCATATGGAGCTTTTAAAAGAATTCCAGAAGAAAGAAATATCTGATCCTAAAAAGTGGAACCAGCATTGCCTTTCCTATCTGATGGTTGATAGAATTTTAAGAGATTTTTATAAAATTGAAGATAGGGAAATTATTTTTAACGGGAAAAAACCTTTTCTTAAAACCAGAGAAAAGTTTTTTAGCATAAGCCACAGCGGAGATTATATTGCGCTTGCGTTTTCTGATTATGATTGCGGAATTGACATAGAAAAAATTAAATTAAGAAATTTTGAGGAGATTTCTAAGCGTATGGGATTTAAGTGCAATACGCTTGAGGAATTTTATAATGAGTGGACAAAATACGAGGCTGAATATAAGCTTGGCAAACCCGCTCAAAAGTTCAAAAAAATTCACTTTGAGGATTATATTATAACCGCTGCAAGTGTAAATATTCGGGAAGGATTTGAGATTTATATTCAAAGCGGACAGGTTTTTCCTAACGCAAACGCCTGATTATTCTAAAGTTTTCAAAAATTTTGCCGTTAACTATTTTGAAAGGAAAAATTTATGGCAAGAATCATAGAATCAGGCGGAAGAAGAATTATCAAGATGTCGGTGGACGATATTATCTCTATTGTACAGGACTATCAGCGAATCGTCCCCAGGTTTTCTTCCGCCGAGGAGGTGAGAAATTACCTGAGCGATACTGTTATATTTATACCGGAAGAAATTTAATAAAAGTCTGAGGTAGACAAATCTGCAAGAGAATTTTTTGCTTCTTCGTAGCTCGGATCTTGTTCAAGAATTTCCATATATAAGGCTTTTGCTTTTTCTCTGTTGTTATTTTCATATAAAAGAGCGAGATTGTATTTTGCAGGAATAAGTTCCGGATCATAAACAATAGCTTTTTTGAAAGCCTCTTCTGCATTTTTAAAATCGTGCTGTGCTGCATACATAATCCCAACTCTGTATAGACCTTGCGGATTTTTTTCGTCAAATTTTAATAAGTCAGTAAGAGCCTTTTTCTCTTCAAAGAAGTTGCCAAGCTGATGGTGAGCTTGAGATAGCAAAAGCAGGTACTTTGCTTTATATATATTTTGTTTATCATATTCAATCGCTTTATTTATGGTTTCTATGCAGCCTGTAAAATTCTTTTGTTTATAATAATTTTGTGCGACATTATAGTAGATTTCGGAATTTAAAGCATTATATTCTATTGCATTTTTGAGATATTCAAAGGATTCTTCAAGTTTATCCTGTTCGGCCATATCAACAGCCCATTTGATATATAATTCGCATAAAAGAAGATTTACGGTTTTGGCCTCTTTAGGAGTTGCTTTATCCAAAAGGATATTGTATTTCTCAATAGCTTTTGTATATTCTTTTGTTTGAATATATGCATCTGCAAGTTCAAGAGTTACATCAAAACCGTTCTGTGACATCATTGTTAAGTCTTCAAGTATTGCTATACCTTCGCCCATACGGTTGAGTTTAATGTTGAATGAAGCAATATCATTTCTCACTTTAAATTTATCTGAACCTTGTATATCAAGCAGCTTTTCAGAATACTCGATAGCTTTTTCATAATCTTCTGTTTCGACAAATAAAGTTACTAATGTGTCATAAATCCATAATAACACTTTTGATTCTGTTGCAAATGTGAGCATATATTGAAGGGTCTCTATTGCGACCGGGTAATTTTTTATTTTTATATAGAGTTCGGCAAGTTTTCTGTTTGTATTAACATCATTCGGATATATTCCAAGCCGTGTTTTGTAAGCTTCAAATGCGGCTGGGTAATCATGGACCTCTTCATTTAATTCTGCCAAAATAGACTGAACATCGGCAACATCTTCATCTAATTCTAATAAATCGGAAAGAATCTCGTACGCACCAATTGCAGAATAGGGTTGGTCGGTTTGCCTATAAAGCTCAGCGAGAGTTCTTACAACAACTTTATCATTTTTTTTGTGATCAAAAACATATTCATATTCTTTAATAGCTTTTTGAAGAAGCTGTTTTTTTATGTAACAGTCTCCGAGCAGCTGATGGGTTTCTACGCTGTTAGATTTTTTCTTTAGGATAATTGAACATTGTTTTATAGCCTGATTATATTTTCTATCTTCATAGTAGGCTTTTGCAAGATAGATTCTAACCTCAATATGTCCTGGAACTCTATCTAAATATTGGGTTGCCATAAGTTGAACAAGAGCGTATTCTTTCTTATCAAACAATACTTCTACTTGCTCCAGTATATTTTTTGTAGATATTTGGAGCTCATCTCCCCTGCTGGTGCTGCTTCCTTGATATAAGATTATGGAATACAAAATGTATATTGCGATTATTGCAACAACAAATGCGACTACAATTATTATAATATTTGTATCAGTCATTGATTAAAAAATCTCTCTTATATCCAAAACTAATATTATTATACACAATCTCTTAAAAAAAAGAAACAGTTTACTTTTTTGAGTATTTAATTATATATTATTAGTATGAAGAAGCTTTTTGTTTTTCTGGTTTTAATTTCTCTATCATTATCAGTTGTGTATGCGGATGATGATTGGGATAGTTTTGGGGATATAGATAGAGCGTGGGATGGGCAGAAATCTATCACGAACCAGGAATTTGAACAAGCGATTGATACGCTAGAGGGGAAGAAGAAGCAAAAAGAAGAAAAGAAACGCAAGAAGATGATAAAGAAAGTCAGCGGCGGTGGGGAGAGCCTTCACCCTGCTTTGAGTCCTGATAGTGAAATTAAGGCGCTTACTCCCTTAAAGGAGAATAAGGACGGAATGCTGCTTAATGTTCCTGTGCATTTGGTAATTAATCAGGAGGAGCTTGATAAAGGGTTTTACAAAGTCATAGGGGAAAAAGATAAAGATAATAATATATATTTGTCTTTTTATCAGTCACAATTTTTGAAGGGGAAGGTTAAGGCCAAAGAAACGAATAATGATTATAATCAGGAAGCAATCGATTTTGTGGAATTAGTACCTTATAATGACAAGTATGTAAAGATTATTTTCGGCTCACTGGATTTTAATGCTTATGCGTTTGTAAGATATAAGTAAAGTCTTTTTTGTACGGGGCTAAGAGTCATTTCGGGGGTAAATGGAGGAATTTAGTTTAGGAGTTTATAAGTTTAGAATGTAGGTTGGGTGAAACCCAACAAACATCTCTTCACGCTTTACGCTGAAGCTGGATTTCCTGTTCTCATGAGTTTTAGATTTCTTCGCAATATTTGTAACAAATAATTTGTAATTGCAATATTAAAAAAGTATGATATGATTATAATAGGTTAGAGTAGAAGGAACAGTTTTGCAATTTTAACGTAAATTAGAATTTAATAGTCTAAACATAGGATTTCAAAGAAAACAGGTTATTGTATAGTTTGTATAAAGAGAGCAATTAAAAAGTAGTTAGAAGTAGTGAATATGCGCAATTATATGAAGAAAAAAAAGAGTAGAGCAGAAGCTTTAAGTTTATCAGCAGATGAGCTTATTGTGAAAATGCTTGGACAGAACAGAAAAATGACCGCCAGAACAGTTGGCGCTTTATTGGTTTTGTTTATTGCAGTGCCGCTTATTTGTGTGGTTGTATCTTCCCGGAAATCAAATATAGTGGAAGTTCTTGAGGAAGGAAATATTACGTTGGCGGCAGCTCCGATAACAGCAACTTCTGTGAAGAAGGATGTTATATCAGTTCCGAGCGGCACCGTAAAAGCTAACCCTTTTTTGCCATACAGAGATATTGGTACTTTTGGTACGAGTGATGTGCCCAAATACGAGCTTGTAGAACCCCCGGATATGGTAAATGAAAATTCTGATGCCGCGAGGGTTATGGATACGATTGTATCCGGCATCTTGTACGACAAATACAGTCCGTCTGCAATATTAAATATTGAGGGAAACGATTACCTTGTTAAGAAAGGTGATGTTGTTAACAATTATAAAGTCATGAATATCATGCAGGATAGTGTAACGGTAAAATTAGGAGAAAACGTTTACAAGGCCGGCATCGGCGAAATTCTGACCGAAGGGGAAGTAACCCATAATGATGTTTCAAATTTAAGTAAAAAATTCGGAGGGGAAAAACGATGAAATATAAACAGATGCAACGACTTTTGTCAGCAGCGTTATTATTAGCGTTTACGGCACCTTCAGGTCTCGCGGTATCAACTTATGAACCTGCAGTGCCATATAATAGTTCAATGGTGCTTTCAGGAGATGTAAAACTAACCGCTAAAAATAATAAGGTTACTTTAAGCCTAAGAGATTCAGATGTAAGACAAGTTCTAAGAATGTTTGCTGATAAAGCTGGAATGAACGTCGTTTTCCATTCTTCTGTAGATGGCAAGGTTACTTTGGACTTGGTTGACATGCCGATAAATGATGCATTTAATCTTGTTTTGCAGGTAGCAGGTTTGAATTATTATACACAAAATAATACGCTTATTATAGTAGCAAAAGATAACGCGGATAATGCAATATTTTCAAAGCAGGAAATGATGGTATTCCCTGTAAAATATGTTAGTGCGGCAAAAGTTGCAGACTTCTTGAACAAGAATGTTTTTGCAATAAAAAGGCCGGGGCTGTCAAGTGTTGATGCAGCAACAGTAAACTCTGCAACAAATGAGATTATTCTATTTGGCATGCCTTCAGATGCGGCAATAGTTCAAAAAGTTATTGATCAATTAGACCGCGAACCGTTGAGCAGAACTTTTACTGTAAATCATACGACCCCTGCAGAGATGGCTGATATGATTTGTAACATGCTCTTACCGTCACGTGGTGCTGTTAGTGGTGACAGCAGCTCAGGCGGCGGGTTTGCACCTCCAACTCCTGGTTCAAGCACAACCGGCGGTGCCGCTGGTATAATGACCGGCGGAGCAGCATCATCTGGTTCTAGCGGAGGCAGTTCTGGTGGAAGTGAACTCAAATTGGGCGAAGGTATTGTAGCTTGTACAGTATCTGCGGCTTCTTCAAGCTCAGTTGCGGCTCCTTTTGATGTGCAGAATTTGTCTGTTTCGTACTTCCCGCAAAGAGGTACAATAACAACAATGGGCGGTTCTGAAGCTCAACAGAAAATGATTGAAGATTTTATTAAAACTAATGATATAAAACAACCACAGGCATATTTAGAAGTTTCTATTGTAGAACTTAATGAAGACGGAAGTAAGACTTTCAATAATGAATGGAGTATCCAGTCTCCAAACTGGTTCCTTTCATTCTCTGGAACTTCTACTACCGGCGGACGTGAGGCTTCACCTGGCTCAAGAAGATTTGTTGAACTGCAAACAATTAAATATAATGAAGATGGTACAGCTGAACTTGGAACAACTTATATGCCAAGAGAACAGTGGTATGGCGCAGGAGCTTATATTTCTTGGCAGATGAACTACTTGATTGAAAACAGAAAAGCAAGAGTTCTTGCTAATCCGAAACTATTGATTACAAACGGCCAAGAATCAGTTATTGACTTGACTCAAGACTATGTAGAAAAAGTAACATCTGAATTCTTGTCATCTTCTACAACTGCAGGTACAGGCGGTGGATGGTCGAGCGGTGCTGTTCAGAGAACATATACAATCGGTGAAGACCAGGGTATCAAAGTTTCTTTGACTCCGTTCATTTCTCCGGAAGGGTATGTAACTTTGAATATTGCTCCTGAATATTCAACAATTGCCGGTCAGGTATATGCTCCATCTAATGCTGAAACAGAGACTGATGATTTGCAGGCAACACTCTTGAGCAGAAGAAATCTTGACTTGAAGAATGTTAGAATCAAAGACGGTGAAACATTAGTAATCGGCGGTTTGATTCAGGAAAATGAATCTAAGACCGTTGGTAAGATTCCTATCTTAGGTGATTTGCCTATTATTGGTACAGTCTTTAGAACAACAAGTACTAGCAAAGTTAAGAATGAGCTTGTTATAATGATCACTCCAAAAATCATCAACGATGATGATTCTATAGCGGATACTTTGTAAATTTATGTCAAATCAACTGGAAAAATTAAAGAAAAGTATAAAAACAGAATATGTTAAAAACTTTGAATTAAACCTGATGAAATCATCAGGTTTTATTCCAGTTGACAAAAGGCAGAGTAATTTTGTTGTTATACTTAATAAGAATAATACCGGAAATAAAGCTCAAATAGCTGCAATAATCAATGAAAAATTTAGCGGACTTAGTCCGTTATTTATTCCTCTTGATGCAAATGAATTTGATGAAGTGTTTACGGCTATAATGCCAAATACACAAAATACTGTTCCATCCGGCAATAAACCAGCAGCTCCAGCAGCTGCACCGAAGGCTGAATCTGCAGAACCGACTGCAGAGGAGATGCTTGTCGGTATCGGTTGGCTTACAAAGGAACAGCTTCAGGAGTGCGTCGCGATTGCAAAGGAAAAAGAATTACCCTTAGATGCTGTTTTTCATGAAAAACAATATCTGACTTATGAACAGCTGGTGGCCTATTTGAAGAAGAAATACGGATGTGATGTTATTTCTAAATCAAATATTAAAGTTGATAAAAGCATATTAAAAATGCTTCCTGATGATTTTGTCGAAAAAAAACAGACAATTATCATGTCTTTGCAAGAAAATAAGCTTGCTGTTGCAATGGTTAACCCGCTGGATAAATACACAATCCGCGAGGTCTCTTTATCAACGGGCCGTTCTTTGAATGTTTATTGCATACCGTATTTTGAATACGATCAATATTTAAAAGAATATTTTATGCAAAAAAAAAGCGAGCAGGCCGCAAAAGAAACAGAGCGGATTATTCAAAGTATTGAAGAAGAAGCTGCTCAGTTTTCCAGCGAAGAATCTCTCTGGACTCAAGTTGAAAAAGAGCTTCAGGACGCAAGCGGAAACGTTGCAAAATTTGTTTATAAAATTATTACAGATGCTATTGATGCGAAGGCTTCCGATATCCATATCGAGCCGCGTTTAGGATATTACGTTGTTCGTATAAGAACTGACGGTATTTTGAAAAAAGTTCTTGAGATTCCGGGAAGCATTGAACAGGCTGTTATAACACGTTTTAAAGTTCTTGCAAGAATGAATATTGCAGAGCACAGACGTCCGCAAGACGGTACTTTTTCTATTAAATACAACGATAGAATGTATGATTTCCGTATCAATACCCTTCCCGTTTCCGGTAAAGAAAAAGTCGTTATCCGTATTTTGGCTCCGGCGGTAAGTTTGAAAGCTGCCGGTGATAAGATGATTATTGCAGGAGCTACGGATGAGGATGTTCAAAAAATCCACGATATGGTTCAATGCCCGAACGGTATTATCTTAACGTCGGGTCCTACAGGTTCTGGTAAAACAACTACGCTTTATACAATATTAAAGTCTTTGAACAAAGAAGACGTTAACATTACAACAATTGAGGACCCGATTGAAATTAAGCTGGAAGGTATTAACCAGTCTCAGGTTAACCCCAAGGCGGATATTACATTTGCCTCTTGTATGAGAGCAATATTAAGACAGGACCCCGATATTATACTTATCGGTGAAATCCGTGACTTTGAAACTCTGGAAGTTGCAATTTCAGCAGCTTTGACCGGTCACCTTGTATTAAGCACCGTTCACACAAATTCGGCTGCGGCAACTGTTACGCGTTTGATTGAAATGGGTGCTAAAGATTATCTGGTATCCTCGACTTTGACAGGTGTTATTGCACAGCGTCTTGTAAGAAGATTATGCGACAAATGCAAAGAGGGTTACTTCCCGACAGAAGAAGAGGTAAAACATATTTCAACAAATCCGGAATTTCAGCAGCAATTGTTAAAGACAAAATTATATAGGAAAAAAGGCTGCAAAGATTGCGGATATCTTGGATATACAGGTCGTCTCGGTATTTATGAAATTATGCCTATAACGAGAGAAATAAAAAAACTGATTGCACAAGGTGCACATGATATTGAAATTGAGGAAGCAGCTGTTGCAGCTGGTATGAATACCCTTAAGTATTCCTGCTTAAACCATATTATGGAGGGCAGGACGACAACAAGCGAGTTTATAAGGGTATTGGGTTACGCAAGCGATTAAGAAGAAAAAGAGGATAGTATGCCAATATACAGTTATACTGCATTGAAACAAGGAAAAGAGGTTGTAAAAGGTGAAGTTACGGCTTCAAATATCAAAGATGCTCGTGAATTAATCAGAAAAATGGGGTATGTTCCTACTAAGATTAATGAATATTCCGATGCTAAAGCAAAAAAAGCCGCCAGAATATCAAGCCTTAGTCTTTCTGAAAAAATTGACTTTATATCAACGTTGCAAATCTTGCTTACATCTGGTATTCCGGCAGTTGAATCTTTAATGTTCATGGAGCAGGAAGCTGCGAAAAAGAAAATCAGAGACATGTCTAAAATCCTGAAAACTCAAATTATGGCAGGTTCAACTTTTGCAGATACTCTTGCCAGATATCCACAGGTTTTCGGCTATATTTTTATCGGTTTAATTAAGGCCGGTGAAGAATCCGGTGAATTGGAAAAAACTTTAGGTCGTATTAAAGATTTGCTTACGAAGCAGTCAAATATTAAAGGTAAAGTAATTGGTACATTGATGTATCCTATGTTCGTTGTTGTTTTGGCATTTTTGATTACAATTATCATGTTGGTATTTGTATTTCCTGCTTTTAAGGAAATGTTTGAGCAGCAGGATAAAGCTTTACCTCTTATAACATCAATAATGATTAATGCCGGAGATTATTTAAAGACATATTGGTACACGATTCCAATATTTGTAGTGGCATTTATTGTATTCTGCTTTGTTATGGTTAATTGGCAGCCGGCGAGAAATCTGCTTGACAAACTTGTATTGAAAATACCTCTTTTGAATAACCTTATAATGTATTCAAATTATTCAAACTTCCTGTCAGTATTGAGTGTATCATATGACGCAGGTATTCCGATTGTTGACTGTTTGCATCTTGCGGTTATTACTCTTACGAACTCTGTTATGAGAAACAAAATGAGCGGCGCAATTGTAAAAGTTCAACAAGGTTTGCAGGTCTCTCAAGCCTTGAAGTCTACAAAAATTGTTCCTAAGATGCTTTTATTTATGATTGCAACAGGTGAACAATCCGGTCGTTTAGGTGATATGCTTGAAAAAGGGGTAAACTTCCTTGATAGAA
>CALUQF010000038.1 GCA_944322835.1 Candidatus Gastranaerophilales bacterium
GGTTATACACCTAAGTTTCAGCTAAGAAACTTTAATCCGCCTATTTTAAGAAGAATACAGGCTTTTAATGCAAAAGTTCGCAACTCCAAAGGAACAGTATCACTATTTATCGACAAACGCTGTAAATGGCTTCTGCATAATGTCTATAATCTGTCTTTTAAGGAAGGAACTTCTATAGTAGATGTACCTTCCCTAAAACAGATAAAAAACGACCATGATTTAAAATTCTTAGAACACCCTTTTGATGCGGCTTCATATATGGTTGATTACTATTTCCCAATTAAATAAGCATTATGGTAAGAATTTCGCTAGATAAGTTATAAAAGGGGTTAATAGTGTCATATGATTCGCAAGAGCACTTACTAATTCATTATACTTATGAGCAAAAGAACTTTTATCATTCGTTAGCTGTTGCATTTCTGCTAATATTTTTAATATAGCTTCTTTATTGTTAATTTCGTTACAAGTTTCAATAACCTGTTTGATTTCATCAAATTTAGAGCATTGATTTATATTTATGCTTGCATTAGGAGATGATTGGTTTATAACAACCGTCCCCCCATTATTATTAATTGAATGTGGAAACATATTAGCAGAATTTCTAGCATTAATATTGTTGATTCTTTTTACTTTAATCTGATAATGTGCAGGAAACAAATCTGTATCATAATATCCAGGTTCTATTACTTCAAAAGTTTCCTTCACTCCATTTGATAATACAGTTTCAATTATATCACCACATTCTATGGCATTTGGGGTTATTGCACTTTGTTCCACGAAAATTTTTAACCCGCCATCTGAATTGCTAGCCTGCATATCAAATGAATTACCATTAGACTTAGTAACTTTGTAATTTTGAGTTTTGAATATACTAAACATTGAACCATTTCTTCTTAGCATACATAATTCCTTTACCTTTCATTTATATTGATTTGATTATTGGGTCATTTAAACAATCTAATTATATCATTACTTGATAAAAGTTTTAAATTTGTTACAGATTCTTAATAATTTAGAAAGGATTTTTTATGAAAAGAATAATTATTCACTGGACTGGCGGAACGTATGTTCCTAATGAAAAAGAAAAAGAGGATTATCATTTTATTGTTGATGGGCTTGGAACAGTACATAAAGGTAATTATACCCCAGAAGATAATCTTAATTGTTATGATGGCAAATATGCAAAACACACAGGCGGTGGCAATACCGGTTCAATTGGTATCGCTATGGCTTGTATGTTTGGATATAAAAATCCTAAAAATATGGGGCAATATCCTATGACAAATATCCAGTTTGAAGCTTGCATGAAAAAAGTTGCAGAGCTTTGCAGACAGTATAATATTGCTATTACCCCAGACACTGTTCTTACTCATTATGAATTTGGGCTTAAACACCCAGAAACAAGCTCTGCCGGAAAACCAGATATAGGCTTTCTACCGCCATATCCAGAGGTTAAATACTCTGATGTTGGGTACTTTATTAGAAATAAAGTCCGGTGGTACACAAAACATGCAAGATAAAAAGAAAGGAGAGTTTATGAACAAAGTAGAACCAATTAGAAACAGGGCGGATTTGAAAAGAGTTGAACAAATTCTTTCTAAAAATCCAAGAGATTTATTATTCTTTACGATTGGAACAAATTGCGGATTGAGAATATCCGACATTCTGGCTCTTAATGTTGGTGATGTTAAGGGTAAAAACTATATTCAATTGACAGAAAAGAAAACCGGAAAATTTAAAAAATTTCCTATTAATGCAAAATTAAAACCAATGCTAGAAGAATTTACTAAAGGGCGAAAAGCTGATGAACCGCTTTTTATAACAAAATTTAAAAATAGACTGGGCAGAGTAACTGCATATTATACGATAAGAGAAGCCTGCGAAGCAGCACATCTGGAAGAGAAATTTGGTACTCATTCAATGAGAAAAACTTTTGGGTATCATCATTATAAAAAGTATAAAGATGTTGCCATGCTGCAAAAAATCTTTAATCATTCTAGTCCTGCGGTAACACTTACTTATATCGGTATTGAACAAGAAGAGATTGATGAGAGTTATACAAATTTTATCCTATAGTCGGAATGTCACTCATAAATAATGTTTCAATACATTTTTTAGCAGTACAGAATTTATAGATTGTACAAAAAATTTTATAAGATAATTATAACAGAAATATTTCCAAATCTTACCTCTTATAAATTTTAATGACTTAAAAAACCTAAAATTCAGTAATTATAATAAAAACTCCTTTTACGATTCTTTATAGAATTTATATTGTGTATAGAACGCAATATTAGTAGGATTTTTGAGCTTTTTAAGTGACAAGTATTTTGGGTTTTTATACAAAAATTTTGCATACAAAAATATCTGCATATTTTTTGTGTTATACTGTTCTTATGCAGATTGAAATTTAATTTCTATACACAATATAAATTGTGTATAGAAAATACAAAAAAAGGAAGAAAAAAATGAAAATTGATTTAGTTTATTTATGGGTAGACAGTTCTGATGAAGAATGGAAAAAGAGAAAAAGTGCAAGTATTGATGCAGACTCAGATTATGCAAAAGATGCCATTAATGATTGCAGGTTTATTAGTAATGATGAGTTAAAGTATTCGTTACGCTCCGTTGAGCAAAACATTCCTTGGATAGAAAACATCTATATTATTACAGATAAACAGATACCCAACTGGCTTGATTTAAGTAATAAAAAGTTAAGAATTGTGGATCATTCGGAAATAATTCCCCAAGAGAAATTGCCACTTTTTAATTCTTGTGCAATTGAGACCAGAATACCTTTTATAAAAGAGTTGTCGGAAAATTTTCTTTATGCAAATGATGATATGTTTATATGGAATCCTGTTGATGAAACATTTTTCTTTGAAAATGACAAAGCCGTGTGCCGTTTCGGGAAAAAAATTCAAAATAGAGCATACAAGCACATATATGGATATACAATAAATCGAGCATACAAACTTATGAAATCTAGGTTTGGTGTCGATATTCCATATTTTCCGCACCATGGAATTGATGCATATAAGAAATCATTATTTTTAGAATGTATTAAAGACTTTCAGACAGAATTTGATGAAACCTTAAATCACCGTTTTAGACAATTTTCAGACTTACAAAGAATAATAATTTCTTACTATATGATTTACAAGGGACAGGGAATTTTAAGAACAACTATCCCAAATCTCTTTACTTCTTTGTTTGGCAAGGAAGTTGAGTCGGAATGTTATGACTTAAAATCTTCAAAAATAAAAAAGATTATAAAGTCCAAGGCAAAATTAATGTGCATAAATGATTGTCGTAAAACTACAGACAGTAACAGAAAGGAAATAAAAGATTTCTTAGAGAAAAAATTCCCTAACAAATCTTCATTTGAAAAATGAAAAATAATAAAATTTTTTTAGTATTTAATACTGCGGCTTTCGGAGATGTGTTACTCTGTAATTCGTTATGTCAAAATATACGTATAAACTTTCCGGAAGCCAAAATTATTTTTATTACAGATAAATCTTTTGTAGATGTTGCAAAATATCAAGAAGCTGTCGATGAAGTCATTAGCTATGATAAAAAAGGTATACATAGAGGAATCAAAGGAATGTTTAAATTTGTCAGAAACTTTCCTTACAAGCAGCCCTATTGTGCGTTTATAACCTATAAAAACGAACGTAATTTTGTGATTTCACTACTTTTGAGAGCGAAAAATATTATTACTCCTAAAAAACTGTACTATGCTAATGTTCAACTTGCCCATACATTACTATTAAATAAGTTAAAGGGAACAACTGTCAAAAATTTACCAATTAGATACAATGTTCCGGAAAGCATGTTAAATCATGTTAAATCTATAATTAATATCCCCGAAAAATATATTGTACTTTGTGCTTTAAGCAAAAATCCAGAAAAAGACATGCCGCTAGAAACTGCAATAGAGCTTATTCATAGAATTAACTCGACCTCGTTTAAAACAATCTTTGTTGGGGCTGGTAGTAAAGCTGAAACTTTTGCAGATGCCTTACTAAAGGCAGGTTGTAAGTTTGTAAATTTAGTAAATAAAACTTCTATTCCAGAATTGGGAGCTGTTTTGAAAAAAAGCACCTGTTTAATAAGTGTTGATACCGGAACAATGCATCTCGGCTGTGCTGTTGCCTGTCCGGTTATAGCTTTATTTTATAGAACAAATACTGTTCCAATATGGGCACCGAACCCAGAGCTATATAGTGCCAAAGTAATAAGTGACAATTTTTCAGCAGAAAATATTTTTAAATGTGCCCTGGATATAATTGAAGGAGAAAAGAATGAATCCGCTATTTCTATTTAAGGATTTAGATAATCATTTTCATATACAAATTCTTGGAATAAGTATTTGTTTTAAACACAAATGTAAGTTCAAATACAAAGATGCCCATGAATATGGAATTACTGAAGAAAAAAGAACCCCTAAACTCATTGTTTCTTTAACCTCCTATCCTGCAAGAATTAAAACAGTTCATAAAACGATAAATACATTACTTAATCAAAAATTAAAAGCTGATGAAATTGTTTTATGGCTTGCATTAGAACAATTTCCTAATGGAGAAAACAGCCTTCCACCAGAATTGTTAAAATTAAAAAAACTTGGCTTAACAATTAAATGGTGTGAGGATCTAAAATCATAC
Source organism: Candidatus Gastranaerophilales bacterium (assembly GCA_944322835.1). Taxonomy (GTDB): domain Bacteria; phylum Cyanobacteriota; class Vampirovibrionia; order Gastranaerophilales; family Gastranaerophilaceae; genus CAG-196. Next base: position 4,668 of record CALUQF010000038.1, read on the forward strand.
AAAAAATTAGTTCCAGCATTAAAAGCATTTCCCAATGATATTATTGTAACAGCAGATGATGATGTATATTATGAAGAGGACGTTTTAGAAAGTCTTTATACTGCATATTTAAATAATCCCAATAATATATATGTTAGAAGAGCTGTAAAACTAAAATTGGATAAAAATGAATTAAAAGGAATTTCCAGTCGAAAATACCAGTTTAAGCACAATACTCAACCTACTTTTTTTAACCAATTAATGGGGGGAAGCGGCTGCTTATATCCACCACATAGTTTATATAAGGACTGTTTAAATATAGATAAAATTAAAAAACTTATTCCAAGCCATGACGATGCATATTTCTGGAGTATGGCAGTATTAAATCATACAAAAATCCAAGTCATAAAAGGATTTGATGCTGATTTGCATTATGTAGAAGGTACACAAGAGGTCGGATTAATTCATTCAAATAAAACAGGTCAAAGCGGTATAAGTCTTGAAGATGCATACAAAATTATGATAAATGAATATCCTGAAATTCTTGAAATAGTTAGTGCAGAGGAGTAATTGCATGTCAAATTTTTCTATCAAAAAAGAGGGGGTTAGATTAGTTTTTAATGTTTTTGGTGTGAAATTTAAAATTTGTTATAAGAATAAAATTGATTATCCAATCAACCATCTTTTAGTAAAAGAATTACAAAATAACACAGTAGAAAATCGAGTATTAATGCTTGAAGCTAATGATTTTCACGGCGAAGTGATGGCTGGTTATGCAAAATATTTATTAGACCTAGACTATTCTATTGACTTACTAACAACAGAAAGACACAAAGATGATTTACCACTTTGTCGTTTAAACTCGGACAAGATAAAAGTTTATTATACAAATATTTCTACTATGGAAAGAATACTTTCAGATAGCACGATTATGGATAAATATGTTGGAATGTTTATAAATTCTACATTTTTATTTAGAAAAGATAGGGCTATAAAATCACCTTCTTGTATTTATAAATACTTTAGAAATTTACATGCTCCTAAGAATGGTTTTTGCATAAATGTGTGTCATACAATGAATACATTGCATAAAAAGTTTTTATCAAAACATACTTGTTGTACGTTAGCAAATAATAAAAGGAATTTACCAATAGTAAATCCTTGTTCTTTTGGAAAAGTAAAGATTACTGACAAAAATAGTAAGACAATATTTTTAATTTCTGGTGACGGTTCAAGAAATTTTAAGTTGATTTGTGATAATGTACAAAAACTTTTAAATGAAGGTTTTCAGAATTTTTGTGTTTATATAACTGGTCGCAATAAACATAATGAATTAGAAGCAAACTTGGCAGAATATATTAAATTTCTCGGATATGTTAGTTTTGAAAAACTTTATTCGATTGTTGAACAAGCCGATTACATACTTCCTTGCTTAGATCCTAATAATAAAAAGCATGATTGGTATCTCGAAACAGGAACAACCGGAGCTTTCCAATTAAGCTATGGTTTTTTAAAACCAATGGTTTTATCTAATAAATTTGCAGATAAAGCATTGGTAAATAACAATTCCGCATTATTATATGAAAATAATGATGATTTGTATAAAGCTATGCAGCATGCTATATCAATAAATTTACATGACTATAAGAAACTCCAAGAAAATTTAAATAAAACAGTACAGGTGCTATATAAAACATCTTTATCAAATTTAAAAATGTTGATAAATTCTGAAGTTAAAAAGCCTATTAACGATAAGCCCCCAATGGTTTTATTTTGTAAAACTTATAAGAAAAACTTAAACAGATTAAAGATATTAAAAATAAGCATTGATAAGTATAACAAAGATAAAATTCCTTTTTATATTGTTTGTCCTAAATCAATTGTTACAAACGTTAAACAAATGATTAATTCTGAGATTGCATACTATCCAATTACTGTTTTAGCAGAAGAGGAATTTTTGCAAGATTCTAAATGTTCAAAAGGGTGGTTAAATCAACAAATTGTTAAATTACGTTTTTATAAAGCTAATATTGCAGAATTTTACTTAGCAATAGATGATGATTCGTATTTTATAAAAGATTTTCATATTTCAGATTTTATGTATGATGAAAAAACTCCATACATTGTCTGTCATCAAGGCAAAGATGCTCGATTAATAAATTGCAAATTTGGTAATTCAGATATGTTTCCCAAAGAACATGCAATTAAGTTGTTCTTTAAAAGAAAAGGATTAAATTACAGATTTTTAACTTCCCCTATAATGTTCAGCAGTAAAGTTTGTAAAGAGTTAGATGAAAAATATAATGTTGAAACACTTATTAAACTTATTAGTTGTGAAGCATCATGGCATGGCGAATATTTACTAGCACACAATACCATACCATTTAGATTAAGCGAACCATTTTTTAAAGCCTTTGTATATGAAAAAATGTACCGACTTTATTCTAAACAACTTAACATCTGCCTCGAAGATATAAAACAGAATTATTTAGGTGTTGTTATACAAAATAATCATATAAAAGGGAGAAAATATGGGAATTAAGAAAATTTTAATAAACTTAATACCAATTCGTAAATATCGTAAAAAGCTACGCAATGAATTATGTGATAACAAGTTTGAATTAGATATCAAAGCTAATACAAAATGTCTTATGATATGTCCGCATGCGGACGATGAAATTATTGGTGCCGGCGGTGTTATGTTACATTCACCTTCAAGTTTTGACTGTATTTGTATTGGCTCATCTGGTGTTGCTTATAAAGATATTAGTGCGGAGAAACGAAGTAAAATTAGAATGCAAGAATTTTTTCAAGTTATGCAAGAACTTGGTATTAAAAAGTTTTGGATATTTGAAACTTTTGGCAAGGGCTGCTTAAATAAACAAATCCAAGCTCACTTGCAAGATTATTTAAAAGTCCTAAACACAGCAATATATGATTATATTTTTATACCAGTTCCCCATGACAGGCACCCCGAACACAATTACATTACAAATACTTTAGTAAAAAATATTTTGTTAAAAAATGGTTATAAAAGCAGTTTAAAGATAGTATTTTATGAAGTTTGGTCTCTCATTCCTAATCCTAATTGTTTTGTTGATATTACAGATGTTATTGATAAAAAAAGTCGTTTATTAAGCTTGTATAAATCTCAACATGTTTGGATAAATTATGCAGAAAAAACTAAAGCATTAAACTCATATCGTGGTATGCAAAATAATAATTCTGATTACAGCGAAGCTTTTTATATTACAAGTGTCAATGCATATTTAAAGAAAGGCTATCAGGTGAAATTATGATAAAAAGTAATAAGTCTTGTACTGGTTGCGGAGTTTGTTCTCTTAAATGTCCTCAAGGTGCTATCAAAATGTCAACTGATTCAGAAGGATTTACAACGCCTATCATTGATAATAAGTTATGTATCAATTGTAATATATGTGAAAAACTATGCCCTGTTATAAATCCAAGATATGAAAATTGTTCCAGCCCTATGTGCTATGCAGGAGCTTCGAATGATGTGATTAGATATTCAAGTTCAAGTGGGGGAATCTTTTCAGAACTGGCATTTTATGTTTTAGAAAATAATGGATTTGTGTGTGGAGCGGCTTTTAAACAAGACGGAAGCTGCGAACATATTATCATTGATAAAAAAAGTGAAATACATAAAGTACAAGGTTCAAAATATCTGCAAAGCGACATATACAAAATCTTACCGGAAATTAAAGAGTTATTAGTAAAACACAAAATGGTATTATTTTGTGGTACACCATGCCAAATTGCTGGGTTAAAGAATTATTTGGATAATAAAACATATGAGGGCTTATTCCTAGTAGATATCGTCTGTCACGGAGTAGGTTCGCCCAAAGTGTTCAAGAAATATTTATCAGAATTAATTACTGATGGTAGTGAATTTATTACTACAAATTTTAGAGATAAGGTGAATGGCTGGACATCTAAGTTAGTTATAACAACCTCTACAAATAGAACTACATATCAGTCAACGTCTGAAAAAGATACTTATTTAAGGGCATTCTTAAATAATTTATGTTTAAGAAACTCCTGTGACGATTGTAAATTTAACAAACTTCCAAGACAAGGCGACTTAACTCTCGGAGATTTTTGGGGTGTTAATAAAATTAATAAAAAGCTTAATGATAAAAAGGGGCTTAGTGAAATTTTAGTTAACAATTCAAAAGGTGCATTTCTAATATCTAAAATGCAAAATAAATTAAAACAGTTTACTTCCATTGAATTACAAGAAATTTTACCTTACAATCCGACATTAAATGGTTCTAGCAAGATGCATGGGAATCGAGATTTATTCTTTAAAAATTTATCAAATAAAAATCTTAAAGATAACGTTGATAGTTGTTTAAAATATGATTACTTATGCTTGAATTTTTGGACTTCTCTAAATTATGGTGCAATTCTTACGGCTTATGCTTTTCAGTCAGTGCTAGATTCAATGAATTATAGTAATGCTCACATTGACTATAGATATAAACATGTAAGAAATAACTTCAAAGATAGTTTTACTGATAACTTTGCTAGAAAATATTTACATACAACTCATCAATGTAAAAATTTCAAAGATTTTACTAAGTTGAATGCCATAACAACTCATGGATTTATTGTTGGTTCAGATCAAGTTTTCAGAGATGATTATATAAGGAAAACTAGAGATTTTTATCTTTTGTCTTTTGCTGAACCTAATAAACAGAGGATAGCAATAGCTGCTAGTTTTGGTAAGGATAGTTTTATTTTAAAAAATTTTAAGAACTCCCTAAAAGCCTTTGATGCTATTTCTGTCAGAGAAGATAGCGGATTGAGCCTTTGTGAAAAATACAATTGTTCAGCTCAACATATTTTAGACCCTGTATTTTTAGCACAAACTACGATTTTTGAAGATTTATGTAAAGGACTTGATTGTGGAAAAAATTTAACAGTTGGTTATATTTTAGATGAAACTGAAAAAACAAGAAAATTAGTTAAAAAATACGGTGAAAACTTTATAAATATTGCAGATAAAAATATCAGTGTAGAAGAATTTGTAGCTTATATCAAAAACTCTAAAATTTTTATTACAGATTCGTTTCACGGCACTTGTTTTGCCCTAATATTCAACAAGCCTTTCTATACAATATATAATTCTGAACGTGGGAATGCTCGTTTTGAATCATTGTTCAGAACATTTAAAATCAGTAATGATAACTTAAACATTACTGACTGGAATAATATAAATCAAATCATTGAAAAAGAGCGTACAAAGGGGATAAACTGGTTGAAAAATGCATTATCTTGTAGAAAAAATGCATTTGAACTAAAACAAAAAACATTTAAATCATCAAAGCTTAAATATAAGCTAAAAACTTTTTTCAAAAAACTAATAAAACTAAAGTTCTAAGAGGTTATAAATGTCTATAATTGAAGTAACAGAAAATTTAAAAAATCTTTTTGAAACGGAAATTTTTCCAAATGTTATTAAAAATCGTTTTGATTTATTGTCTCAAAGTGGCTCAAACGCAGTAGGGGGGGGGGTACGGCTATTTAAAGCGCTAGAACCTTATGATACTGTGTATATTCCGGTTTTTATCAAAAATAACATTGCTGAAGTAGGCTTATATATGAGAACCCTTAACTCAAATGTATTCAATGAATTTATTGAGTTTTTATTTGAAACAAATAAAAACATAGAAGCATTGCATTTCCTTCACACACCAAACAAACTAGATTATATTAAACCGGCTACACATTGGCACATTGATTTACCATCTACAATTGAAGAGTTTGATAAACGGATTTCGTCTAAACTTAGATATAATACTAAGTGGTACCCTAAAAAAATAAATAAAGAAATTGGCGAGTATTCAGTAAAAAAAATATCAAAAACGGAAATTACGCCCGATATTGTTAATTTGTATTTGAAATGGAAATATAATACCTATGGTTTTAAGTATGATGCAAAGAAATATTTGCAAGATTTCGGTGTAACGACAGCTTATGTTTTAAGAGTTGAATCTCAAATTTTAGCTATTGGATTTACATGTGAAACTAATGATAAAGATGTGTATTTTGAAAACTTTTCTTTTGATGTAAAATATCATAAATATTCATTAGGTATGGTTTTATATTACCATATAATAAAAGATTTGATAGAAAACAAAAAACAAAGATTCTACCTTCTTGGTGGGAATTATGACTATAAACAAAAATTTAACGGTATTGCAACAGAAACTTATACGGGGTATGTTTATCGAAATAAAAATCTTGTAAAACATTGTTATATGTTAAAAAATTGGATAAATAATCTTAATGTTAGTAAAGAAAAGAAAAAAGTTTTATCTCGTTTCTTTCGTATATTTATTTTTAATAAATGTTATCAAAAAATTTTTGATGGTTATTGATGGTAAAAAATATAAAGCATTGTATGAAATGCAGTTTAATAAATAGTTAGTAGAAAGTTAAGGAGTTTAAATTATGGATAAATATAAATACATAAACAAATTTCATTTATATAAAATTGTTAACCCTATTTTTTTGTCTTTTAAACATATAATATTTTTTATTAAAGCTTTTATCATAATATTAAAAGATAATATAATTGTTAATATAATTATGTTTTTATTTTTTATGTATATTTATTTACATACAAATATAGACCAAAATACAAAAAATATGTTGTATGGTGCAATATTCTCCATTCTATTAACACTCAATATTCTTACTACTGGTGAAAGATATAGGAAAGAAATAATTTGGGATGGGGATATAAAAATATTAAATTCAGAGAAATATAATTTTGATCATAAAATTGATGCTTATTATATGTTAAGTAGAGATTTAAGTCGTATAATATCAATGATTATAACATATTTTGGAAGGTACTTTGCATGGGGAATAATTACCAGTTATAAAGATTTTAATGAAACAGCAAAGCATTTTGAATTATGGCGATATCAGAAAGAACATTTTAATTTAGATTATATAGATGAAGTTAATTCTTACGATATATTTTCAAAATTTTTAAAATCTTTTGACGAAATTGAGGAAGTTATAACATCTATCCAGTCAATACAAACACAAATTAATACTTTTTGTCCTTATGAGTATGTTAAGGCTTCACTAGCACTTCTTTTAAATGAATTATTAATTACAAGATATAATGTAATAAGATTAAGACAGTTCCTAGTTGAGTGTTCTGTTTATGATAATGCAGAAGAATGGAGAAGAAAATTACAAGATTTATATAATTTTAAAACGGTAAATTCATCTATAGTAAAAAATAATATTAAGAATCTTGTACAAAATTTATCTGTTATGTATGAAGATATAAATAAAGATTATAATTTTAGTAAACATGAAAATTTTGAAAAGGATTAATCTAGTGTTTTATGCAAATATAAAGTATACTTGCCTGACACACAAATGACACACGGTGAAAAATTAAAAACCAATTTATTTTAAGTTAACATTTCTACAAAATAAAGCAACTTTTCATGACCAAAATACTTTATATATATAAGTGTTGAAGGTGATAATTTAATGTGTGCAATTAATCCTATCATGTATCAAAACCAAATAGATAAACTACCTCAAATTCAGCAGGATTATGAGGAAGTAAAAAATGCTGTCGATAAAGAAAACAAGCTACCTTCAATCTTTGATATAATACCAACTTTTAGGCGTGTAGAGAGAGTGCCGGATAAAGTTGAACATTCCGATTTTGTTCCGGCAACAGGTCTTGTTGCACTGGCGGTTCTTAATGCACCGGAGGATTGGAGAGATATGAAATCAGCTTATGCACAAATAAAAGCTTCCGCACTTGGTGAAAAATTTACACCTTCTTATGACTACAAAACGGCACAACACCCATTCTCGTTTTTCAGGGGAACACTTTTACATAAATTTGTAAACCCTAAAACAAGTCCCTGCCCTAAGCTTGCAAAATGGCTATTTAAAAATGATACAACTCTCATACAAACACGCCTTGGCGATTGGTTAATTAATAAATTTAAAGTAAAAGAGGATTTTGTAAGTACAAAAATTAAAAATATAACAAGCTCGCCAAATGAACAAAATTATATAAAAGCTCGACAGTTTAAGACCAAGCCATTTATTGAACTTACAGCACGTGCCATGACACGTACAACTAAAATTGGTACAGCTGTTCTTGGTGGCTTGGAAGCTGCTCATTTATTAAAAGAGATATCAGATGGAGAAAATGCAATAAAAGCTACGGCAAAATCTGCAATAAACTTAACCAGCTCAATTGCCGGTATAGGTTATGGCGGTGCAATCGGTGCCAAATACTTTGGTCCGGTTGGTTCACTTGTCGGTATGGGACTTGGTGCTATCGCAGGAAATAAAGTAGCTAAATTATTTGACTAGGCATTTTTAATAAATTTAAAAGTGCTTTCAAATGCGTCCATACTTTCTTTAGAAACATATTTTCTAACTGCATTCATAGTATCAATAGCGTCTTTCTTTGAAATATCGCCAAATAAAACAACATCATCTGTTAATGATTCTATCCAATCAGCGGTTATATTCCCCCTTCTTTCATATAATTGCTGGGCTTTTTTTAAATATTTCTGATTAACAGCCTGGAATGCCGGCTGTTTATATCCCACACTATAATTTACCCCTGCTATTTTCATAATACACACTCCTTACAGGTTTTATAATAACATAGAAGCTTTATAAATTACAACCACAATGGCTTAAAGGTTAAGTCACAAGGGACATGTATTCAACGTCAAAAGTAATAAATTTAATCTTATGTTACTAGATTGCTGTGGAAATCTTGTAATTTCAATCTAACACCAGAATAAAACTATTTACTCAATTTCAGCAGAAGCTTCTATGTCTAAATCAACATGGAGAGAAGCAGAGCTTGGAGT